>JBFGHF010000204.1:0-7008 GCA_041578355.1 Acidobacteriota bacterium | reverse complement strand
TCCTTCGCAGCCTCGAGGCCGACCTCCAAGTCCGAGTGGGCGATCTGTCGATCCGCAGCCCTGCCGACGGCGTTTTCGTCTTGGCCCGAGCCGACGATCTGCCCGGGCGTTACCTCGAGGAAGGCAGTCCCGCGGGCCGAGTCGTTGATCCGGCCAGCATGGTGGTCCGGACCGTCGTGGCCCAGACCGAGATCGACTTGGTCCGCACACGCCTCCGCAGCGTCGAGGTCCGATTCGCCGAAAGGGTGGGAGACGTTTTCACGGCTCAGGTGGAGCGGGAAGTGCCCTCCGGTCAACAATATCTGCCGAGTCCGGCGCTCGGCATAATGGGGGGTGGATCCGCGGCCGTCGATCCCTCCGACCCCTCCCTGAGCCGCGCTCTCGAAGCCTATTTCATCCTCGATCTCCGACTGACGGGCGACCGTTTGCCCCGACACATTGGCGAAAGGGCCTTCGTCCGGTTCGATCTGGGGAACGAACCTCTCCTGGGCCAGCTGAGCCGCCGCCTCCGCCAACTATTGCTAGACCGTTTTGAGTTCTGATGAAGACCCGCCCCGATCAGAGCGCTTATCCCCAAAAGCGGCCCGAGGTTCCCTCCGGATTGGATAAGCTCAGCTGGAGCCTGCGAGGCCGAGCCGCGAGAGCTCTCAAGCCCCGGATGGGATCCCTTCGGCGATTCGCCCGCCGTGTGGAAGCCGAGGCTCAGACCTTTCGAGACCTGGACGAGAAGGAACTGAGGAGCCAAGCGCGCGGCCTGGGTCAGGACATGCGGCGCCAAGGATTTTTGGATGCCCTTCTGGTTCGCTCCTTCGCTGCCGCGCGGGAAGCCGCCACTCGGCATCTTGGCATGACCCCTTACCCGGTTCAATTGATGGGGGGACTGGTCCTCCTCCAGGGCCGCGTGGCAGAAATGGCGACGGGCGAAGGAAAAACGCTGACGGCAACGCTACCCGCTTCCGCAGCCGCCCTGGCCGGCATCCCGGTCCACATTGTCAGCGTCAACGATTATCTCACCGGCCGAGATGCCGATTGGATGACGCCGGTCTACCAGGCGTTGGGCCTCACGGTCGGAAAAGTCCTCCACGGCATGCCCCCCGAACAACGTCGTGAAGCCTACGGCTGCGACATCACTTTCGTGACCAACAAGGAACTGGTTTTCGACTACCTGCGGGACCGCCTGACCCTCGGCCCGCAGAGCCGCCGGCCGCAGCTGGTGGCCGAAAAGCTCTACCATCGCGACCCGCGCCTCAAGAGGCTGCTCCTGCGGGGTCTCCACTTCGCCATCGTCGACGAGGCCGACAGCATCTTCATCGACGAAGCCCGCACTCCCGTCATCCTCTCGTCCGCCCCTCGGGAGGTGCTGGACGCCCATCTCTACGTCGAAGCTTCGAATCTGGCCGACTCCCTCCGGGCGGGCTCCGACTACCGGCTCGATCCGCGCCAGAAGACGCTGGAGCTGACGGCCGACGGACAGAATCGCCTGGACCTTCTCTGCCAGCCGCTCGGCCCCTTCTGGAGCGGACCACGCAGACGTGAGGAATTGGTCGTGGACGCTCTGATGGCGCGCCACTTCTTCGAGAAGGACAAGCAGTACCTGCTGCAAGAAGGCCGCGTGGCGATGATCGACGAATACACCGGCCGAGTGATGCCCGACCGGACCTGGTCGCTGGGGCTCCACCAGGCGATTGAAGCAAAAGAAGGGGTCACCATCACGGGCCCTCCCGAGACGCTGGCTCAGATCAGCTATCAACAGTTCTTCCGGCGCTATCTGCGTTTGTCAGGCATGACCGGAACTTCCCTGGAAGTCTCTCGAGAGCTCTGGCAGGTCTACGGATTGACCGTGGTCCCCATCCCCACCAATCAGCCGGTGCGGCGGACCTACCTGCCCCATCGGGTCTTTGCCGACGCCGAGGCGAAATGGACCGCCATCGTGAAGCATGTGGCGAGGCTCCGCGACGCCGGACGGCCCGTCCTGATCGGCACCCGTTCGGTATCCACGTCGGAGGATCTCAGCCGGCGCTTGACCGAGGCCGGGCTCGAACACCGAGTCCTCAACGCCCGTCAGGACCGGGACGAAGCGGAAATCATCGCCCAGGCGGGTGGCCGATCCCGCATCACCGTGGCCACCAACATGGCGGGACGAGGCACCGACATCGTCCTCGAAGAGGGAGTGGCGGATCTCGGAGGCCTCCACGTGGTCGCCACCGAGCGCCACGAAGCCGGCCGGATCGACCGCCAACTCTTCGGACGCTGCGCCCGCCAGGGCGATCCCGGAAGCTGCATCCTCATGCTCAGCTTCGACGACGAACTGGTGACCCGCTTTTGCCCCCGCCTCTTCCAATTCACCGTTCCGCGGCTGGCCGCACGCGTCCGCGGACGCCTTCAGCACGGATTGGAACTGCTCGCCGGGGGCCTCGCCCAACGTGCCTCTGAGCGCGTTCACCGGCGCATGCGGGCCCAGGTCTTGAAGATCGACGAATATCTCCGCTCGACCCTCAGCTTCGCCGGTCCGGGGGAATGATCGGGGCTCGGCGCTGGGGAAAGGCGGGCTGCAGGCAGGATGCCTGCGTTCCACGCGGGGCCTGACGCCGTGCCGGTCTGCTGTCGCTGAGCCAGCGCCGGAACGCAAGCATCCCCCGACTCAATTCGTCGGCGTCAGGGTCAGGGTTCCTTCCGCCACGGTGTTGTTGTCGAGAAACGTCGCGATGTAATCGGTCGAGACCGCGCCGTTGGCAAAGCCGAAGGGAGACTCGCTGAAGTAGACGTTCACTTCCCGGTTTGAGAAAAACTCGCTGCGCCCATAGAAAGAGGCGCGAAGCGAACCTGCCACCAGGCGACCGTAGAGCAGGAAGGTCTCGTCGCTCTGCAAGGGGACGCCCCCCACCTCGTCGATGACGATGTAGCCGCTGACGAACAGCCCGTCATGCCAGATGCTGGCTCCACCGCGGGCCGTGATCTGGCCCGCACCGACCATCTCGATGTCGTAAGTGCGCACGGCGCCGTTCAAAGGCAAAGCCGACAGCTGACCTTGCTCCAGATTGAGAGCCGTTCCGAATATCGGGATGTCGGAGACGATGTCCAAACGGCCGCGCCCCAGCACCACTCCGGGAAAAAACTGAGAGAGGAATTCGGGATTGTGAGCGAGCGGAGAAAAGGTTTCCTGCTCGGTCGAAACCAGATCGCCGTCTTCATCGAAGAGTCGCAAGGTGACATTCGCGTCCTGCTCATCGACGATGTCGGGGTTGACCAGGGAGAGCGCTACCCGGTCGAAGGACTCGAAGGGGACCGTCGCCAAGGTGAATTCTTCGGAAGAGAGAATCCCGATCGAATCGACGAGCGCCCCGTCCTGCCGGATCTGGTAGGTCAGGCTTCCTTCCACGAAATTGTCCTGATCGAAGTTGCGCGGCACCAGGATCGAGAAACCCTCGTCGAGAGCGGTTCCCGTAAAGGTGAAGGAAGTCGTTTCACCGCTCGGCAGATTGACCGCCACCCGACCCTCGCTGACCGTATCGCCGTTGACGATCGGGTTCCATTCCGCACCTTCCGTTCCCCGGTAGAGAAACAAGGTCGCCTCGAACACGCCGGCACCGCGGTTGGTGATCGTCAGCGTGGTGTCGATGATCTCCCCTACCGCGATCTGGGCGATCGCCAGCGTCTTCTTGGGAAAGAGCGTCTGACCCCAGGCGAGGGCGCCGCAAAGGACAATGAAAACAGGAAGCAGCCGTTTGGTCGTCGTCATCGGGTGTTCTCCAAAGCCGAAACTTTACCACGGGTTCCCGGGTCAATGGGTCCTCAATGCATTTGTTCTTCAATAGGGCAACGCTCCGAGAGCTTGGCCATCTCCGCTTCGAACATCACATTTCACACATCTCACCTCGTCGCTGACTGGTTCCGACATCGGCGATCTCCGGACCGGGACCAGCGCCGACGGAGGAAAGATCGAACCGCGAGATGCGATCTGTGATGTTCGAGGTTCGATCTCGTCGCTCGTTCTTGTCCCTTCGCCGAGGCTGTGAAACAATGACGTCGTACAAACACCGCAACGTTCAACCTCCAAAAGGAGAGAAATCATGAAGAGAGTTGTCGTCTTTTTCTACGCGGTACTCCTGGCCCTGACTCTGGCCGGAGCGTCAGTCGCAGGGCTTGAAGATCATGAAAAGACCTGGAAGGGTGAAATAATCGATTTGATGTGCTACGTCTCACAGGGCGCAAAAGGCCCGGATCACGCCGGTTGCGCCAAGGCCTGTGTCAAAAACGGTCAGCCCATGGGGCTTCTGACCGACGACGGGACCCTGGTGCTGCTGGTCGCCGACCATCGGAACGGCGAACCCTATGAGAAGCTCAAAGACGTGGCCGGTGAAAGAGCCGAGGTGACGGGGGAGCTAGCCGAGCGCGACGGCATGAAGGTCGTCAGCGTAACGGGCTCAAAGGCCGGCGACTGATCGGAAAGCCTCCACCGGAGCGAGGCCGAGAGGGAGAGCGAGACCGAGCAGACCATTGCCTGGGTAAGCCTTATCCGAAGGGCATCGAACGCCCCGGCATTTCGCAAATCATCAAATTGGCGTCACAAGTCTTTAGGTTTCAGGCTTCTCACTCGCGCTCTCGGTCCCGCTCTTCGCTCTCGAAAACCAGACTCAGACGACCGGGATCTGCTTCCAGCCATCCCACGGAACACAAGCTTCCAGCCGGTAATCCTCGGGCTGCCACCCGGCCAGCCTGTCATTTTCGAGCGTAATCGGCCCGCAGGTTCCGAGACCCGATGTCGATCCCTACTCTTGCGCACCCCAATTCTCCACCCGCAGATCGGGAACGCGCTCGAACTCGCGCAGATTGGCAGTCGCCAGCCGGTATCCCCCCGCGATCGCGCTAGCGGCGATCAGAAGGTCGTGGGCGCCGATCTTCTCTCCCTTCGAGAGGAGATGCGCCCACAAACGGGCATGGACCCGCGCTTCCGGCAAATCGAAGGGCGCCAACGGAATCTCCCGGATCACCCATTCCACAAAGCGTTCTCGTTTCGACTTGCGGGCGACGCCCTGCGCCCTATGAACCCCGTGCAACAGTTCGGAAACGGTGATCGCGGAAACGGCGATCGGATCCGTGCCCAAAGCCGCCAGCCGCGCATCGAAGTCGAGGAGTCCCCGCTCGGCATCGATCAGGACCGAACTGTCGAGCATCACTCCCATGAGGTCTCCGGGGATGACCCGGCCGCTCGACGCAAACGATCGATGTCCTTGGAAAGCTCCTCGGCCTCTTCGACGCCGAGATGAGGCATCCGTTCCAAGGCGGCGCGCAGGTCCGCCGCGGATACGGATGAGCTTCCTGCAGGAGGTGACAGCTCCGCCACCTCGCGCCCGCCCCGAATCAACCGATATCGCAGTCCTTGATAGAACACTCGGTTCACCAAGTCCGCAAAATTCCTCACCGCCTCGGTGACTGACACCCGGCGCACCCCGTCCTCTCGGTCTCGCGGCTGCATAAAATCATATTATCATGTTTTGCCCAACATTTCGCCTTCTGGGATTTGTTGCTGGATTCGTGTCGCGGAGCCATCGGGACCGGAATAGGATTCGGCCTTGTCGTTCACGCCACTCCAGCGCACAGACGCCGAGCACGCAGAACTCCCGCAGAGCTCGCTGACCGGGGGTCGCAAGGACGGGCAACGAAGGACGGAAGACGGAAGACGCAGGACGGAACTTTGGTGCCGGAGGCGGGATTCGAACCCGCACACCCTTACGGGCGCCACCCCCTCAAGATGGTGTGTCTTCCTAGTTCCACCACTCCGGCACTTGGGCGAGGAGTCTACTGGTTGTCGGGCGGCTTTTGGGGCGGTTCGGCCGGCTGCTGAGGGGTGGCAGCCGGTTGAGCCTGCCCTTCACCTTGTGTGGTGGCCGCCGGAGGCTCGGACTCCGCGGGTTTGGTCTCGGCGGGCGGAGTCTCGGCGGGTTGCGTCGCCGCCGGGGGTTGTCCCGTTTCCTGGGGCACACCCTCCATGATCGAGGAGGTTCCCTGCAGCGACATGACCGAAAGCCCGAATGAGGTGACCATGAAAAGCGCCGCCGCCACCGCCGTCGCCTTGGTGAGCAGCGTCGCCGCCGACCTGGATCCGAAGGCAGTCTGACTGCCTGAGCCGCCGAAGGCTCCGGCCAGATCTCCCGCCTTTCCCGATTGCAGCAAGACAACCAGGATCAAGATCAGGGCCACAACGATGTGGATGACGACGAACAAGCTGTACATTTTGGGTCCTCGGTCTTCCGTCTTCGGTCCCCCGCCCCTTTCGACCACCGCGGTCGCACGGGCGGGATCAATCCGCTTCGCCGAACCGCACTAGTTTAGCAAAAGTGGAGGCTTCCAGGCTGGCGCCTCCCACCAACGCTCCGTCGATGTCGGGTTGAGCCATCAGCTCGGCCACGTTGGAGGGCTTGACGCTGCCCCCGTAGAGGATGCGGACCTTCCCCGGGAGGTCGGAAGAAAACCGCGTCCCCAGCCAGCCGCGGATCAGCGAGTGCATCTCCTGAGCGGTGTCGGGTGTGGCGGTTCGGCCGGTCCCGATCGCCCAGACCGGCTCATAGGCGAGGATGAGTTTCTGCAAGCGTGACGCCGGCAAATCCTGGACCGCCCTCTCCAGTTGACCCAGCACCACTTCGCGGGCCCTGCCGGCTTCTCGCTGTTCGAGCTTCTCGCCCACGCAGACGATGGGGACGAGTCGACTTTCCAGCACCCGTTTCAGCTTGCGGTTGACCCTGCGGTCGCTGTCGGCCTGGAATTCGCGCATTTCCGAATGTCCCAGGATCACGTAGCGGCAGCCACAGTCTTCCAACATGGGGACCGAGATCTGCCCGGTGAACGCTCCCTGATCCTCCCAGTGGGCGTCCTGGCCACCGAGGCCGATTGGGGAACCCTCCAACTCCTCACCCAGAGCGGCCAGGGAGGTGAAAGGGGGGCAGACCACCACTTCGACATCGGCCACGTCGTCGACCAACCTTCTCAATTCCCTCCCCGTCCGGCGCG
>JBFGHF010000203.1:0-7019 GCA_041578355.1 Acidobacteriota bacterium | reverse complement strand
GTGAAACCAATAGAGCGTGCGGTTGAGCACTCCCAACCAGTGAGCCCAGCTGTCGCGCCGCTTCAAATGCGCGACCTCGTGGGCCAAAACCGCCTCCAGGCGATTCTGGGGCCAATTCCTCCAGCTCTCGGGCAGCACAATTAGTCTCCTGAATCCGCCCATCGCAAAAGGCACCCGGGTGCGTTTGCTCTCCAGCAGGAGCGGCGGAGTCAAACCAGCCTTTGACGAGATGCGTTTCGCCGCCTCGCGAGAGCGCGTTGCGCCGATCGATCGAGCCTCAAAAAGCATTTTTTGGCGCAGAGCCAGACCCAGCAGAATGCGGCCACCGAGAACGATCAACCCGAGAAGATAGGCGGCCGCCAGGAGCGAGCCAACGGTCCAGGGCATCGCACCGTCCACACCGCTCTCAGTCGTCGGCCCTGCAGCCGCGGATCGGGTCCTCTCGAGCCTTGCGGAAGTCCTTTCCGAGTCCGGCGCCCTGTGCCGCTCCCCTTGGCCAGTGGACTCGCCGGACGAGTCGGTGATCGACGCCGGCGCCGAGACAACGGGCAAGGGTAGGGCAGGCATGAGCCTTCCCAGCGGGGCCAAACCCAGCATCCCGATGACAGCCAGCAACCACACGAAATGGCGCTGCGACGATGCCTGAATCCGAAAGATCCGGAGGCTCATCGCTACGGCCGCCATCATCAACCCGCAACGCAGGCTGAGGTCCAGAACGAACCAGATCAACTCTTGGCTCTCCAAGTTCATGAGATCTCCTCGGAGTCCTCGTCGTCGAGCTTGCTCGACAAGCGTCGAAGCTCTCGGCGACTCACGACTTCATCGTTGACCATGCTCACCAGCAGCGCCTCCACCGAACCTTCGCAAAAGCGGTCGATCAAGCGCCGCAGTTCGCCCATCGCGGCCCGATCCGGTCCCACAGTCGGCTCGTAGACGTAGGCTCTTTTACGCCTCGAGTGGGCGAGGTAGCCCTTCTCCTCCATGCGCCTCAGCAAAGTCCGGACGGTGGACTCCTTGAGGGGGCGGGCGGCCGACATTTTCCCGCGGATCTCTTCGGCCGTGGCCGAACCGAGGTCCCAAACGATCTTCATGACTTCGTGTTCGAGAGGGCTGAGCGAGGCGCTGGGCTTTTTTCGTGACATGATGTAGCGTTACAATTTGTAACACATGGTCGCCGGAGTCGGCAAGGAGTTCTTTCGAAGTCTGTTGGAGAAACGACACGGGGAAGTCAGGCGCTAGAGAGAGTTTCCGGAGCGAATCACGAGCAGGATGCTCGTGCCACGGCCCTACTTCGCCTCGAAAACCACAAAGTACTGATAGGGCAGGAAATCGAACTCGCGGGACGGCTCGAACCCGCTTTCCTTCATCTCGGCGATCAAATCCCGGCGGTCGATCTTCATCTCCATGGGCGGGCCGAAAGGCAGTTCGCGCTTGTGGAAATCGATGATGACGAGCTGGCCTCCCGGTTTGAGGGCTGCGCGAATCCGCGAGAGATAAGCGGGGCGCTCTTGGATGTGGTGCCAGGTGTCGCAGATGAAGAAGCGGTCGACGGAGCCGCTTGGCAACAGAGGATCGTCCGGGTCGGCGAGCATGGTGGTGACGTTCGAGACGCCGTGGTCCCGGATGCGCCGGTTCATATGGAGGATCATGTCGGGACTGATATCGACTGCGAAAACCCGCCCCTCCACTCCGGTCGCGGCCGCCAGGCGAAAGGCGAAGTAGCCCGATCCGGCGCCGATGTCTGCAATCACCTCGCCCGGTTCGATCTCCAGCGCCCGAATGACCTCCTCCGGTTTCTGGTAGGCGTCGCGCTCCGGATCTTCGAGCATGGCGATGTAGGCCTTCGGATCGCTGTGGAGGCGGTGCATCTGGTCGTGATCGCGCGGTTTACGGTCCTGAGCGGCGAGCAGACCGGAGCCGAGAAACACGATAAGAAACCATTTCTTCATGTTTTTCATGATAGCGAAATCAGGGCCAACCAAGGGGACCGCAGGTGGGTGCGAGTCCAGCAAGGGCACTCCAGCTGATAGATTCAAGCCACCGTACCACTTGGCAATCACGCAGATTGGCGGCAAAGCGCCACGTCGTAAAGGGGTTCCGTCATGTGGGAAGAGCTCTTCAAGCAGACTCTCGGGAAGGCGATGGAGGACCCCCGAGCTTCCTTCAAACAGAGCGAGGCTATGAGCCCCTCCCAAACCGAGCCACTGTGAGCCTCGTCCCCGACGTGGTCAACTGCTTTTAGCTGAAAACGCCAGGGAAGGCCGCATCACCTCGAACCTCGAGCCTCACTCGACTCGCAAGGCGCGAATCGGGTCGATGCGGCTTGCTCTTCGCGCGGGCAGCAGACACGCCGCCAGCGAGCCGGCCGAAAGCACCAGGACCACCACGGTGAAGGTGACCGGATCCGTCGGACTGACCTGGACCAGCAGAGATTGCATCACTCGGCTGACGGCCAGTCCCCCTGCGATCCCCAGGATCAATCCCAGCAGAAGCTGACGTCCACCCTGCGAAGCGACCGACCGCAGGATGGCTCGGCCGGAAGCTCCCAAAGCCATGCGGACCCCGATCTCGTGGGTGCGTCGGCTGACGGAGTAGGCGATCACCGCGTAGAGGCCGATGGCTGAGAGAAAAAGGGCGATCAAGCCGAAGACGGAGAACACCGATCCGAACACGCGCCAGGGCCAGTTGTTCTCGTAGAACTGCTGTTGGAGAGACATCGCGTCGTAAACCGGCAGATTGGGATCCAGGGTGGCGACCTCGGCGCGAATCGGTCCCGCCAGCGCGCCGCTTTCGAGCGGACTCCGGACCAAGCCGGAAAGAAAGCGAAAAGGCCGTTGGCGGTAGGGCAGGTAGATGACCGGATCGACCTGGGGATCGTCGGGGCTGTTCTGGCGAATCCAGGAAGTCACTCCGATCACGGTGAGCCAGGGGCGGTCCTCGGCCGACCCCAATCGCAGCCGCTTTCCCACGGGGTCCTCATCGGGCAGATAGCGTTCCACGAAACGGTCGTTGACCACGACAAAGTCGGTGTCGTCGGCATCTTTGAATGTCCGTCCTCGCAGCAGCCTGGCGTCCAACACTGAAAAGTAATCGGGGCTGACCCAGACCTGGCGGACCTCGGGCCGATCCTGGGGCTCGAGCACCGACCCTTCCAGTTCCATCGGTCCGTCGCCCGAGCCTCCGAGAGGCAGGTTCGAAGTGAAAGCGGCCGCCTCGACGCCGGGGATCGCCTTCAACCGCTCCAGCAGAGCGTCGTGGAACTGCAGTCGCGTCTCGGGCGCCTCGTATTTCGCCTCTGGCAGTGCGATCCGAAAAGCCATCAGTCCTTCGGTGGGGAAGCCCGCGTCGATCCGAGAGGCGTTGAGAAGGCTGCGGACCATCAGCCCCGCCCCCACCAGCAGAATGACCGCCAGCGCCAGCTGAGCGACCACCAGCGCCGAAGACAGACGACGGCTGCCCGCCCCCAGCATCGCCGACCTCCCGCCCTCCTGCAGATAGGACTGAGGGTCGGTCCGGGACGCTTTGATGGCGGGAACCAGTCCGCAGAGGAGCGCGGTCAGGAGGCAGATCGCCGCCAGATAGAGAAAGATGTAGACGTCCATTTCGAAGACGATCCAGTAGGGCTTGCCCACGTCCGACACGGCGTTCTCGAAGACACGCACTCCGACCCAGGCCAGGAACAACCCGACAGCCCCGCCCAGCAATCCCAGCAGGACGCTCTCCACGAGCATTTGACGGATCACCCTCCAGCGCCCGGCGCCCAGGGCGCAGCGAATGGAAACCTCACGCTCCCGCTGTGTCGAGCGGGCCAGCAGCAGGTTGGCGACGTTGGCGCAGGCGATGAGCAGGACGAATCCGACGGCGCCCATCATGACCAGAAAGACGAGGCGAATCGGGCCTCCGTTGAACTCTTCGTTGTAGGGCTTGACGACGGCGCCGAATCCTTGATTCGTGTCCGGGTACTGCTCGGCGAGTTGGGCCGCCAGCAGGCTCATGTCCTCTCTGGCTTCCTCCAGTGACACTCCCTCCTTCAAGCGTCCGAAGACCTCGAGGGTGCGGTTACTGCGCGTCGTCAGGTTCCCTTCGCGGCGCATCGGGAGCCACAAGTCGTCGTTGCTGGGAAATTCCATTCCCTCGGCCATCACGCCGATGATGGTGGTGGGCACCTCGTTGATTCGAACAACCCTGCCGAACACTTGATCGGACTGCCCGTAGCGAGACTTCCAGATGCCGTGCCCGAGGATGACTACCGGCGGCGCCCCGGGGATCGCGTCCTCCTCGCTGAAATCGCGGCCCCGGATGGGCGCCTGACCGATGACGCGGAAGGTGTTCGCGGTCAGCATCGAAGCCGAGTATCTTTCCGCCGCGAACTCGCCGTCGCTCAGGTTGGCGATCTGACCGTCGAAGGCCGCCAAATCTTGAAAAGACCGATTCAGTTTCCGCCAGTCCTCGTAGTCGGGGAATGAAACGCCGACGCTGTCCCGACCCCGTTCGAGGTTGTTGTTCTCGAGGTGCATGATCTCGTGGGCGTCCGCAAACGGAAGCCCGCGGAATAGCACCGCGTAGGCGAGCGTGAAGACGGCCGTATTGGCGCCGATTCCCAACGCCAAGGCCAGCACGATCACGGAGGTGAAGGCCGGCGTCCTGGCCATCATTCGAAAAGCGAACCGTAAGTCCTGAAGAAGGCTCATGCGGGTGTTGTCCTCCTCGATTTGGGTACGTTCCCTCTTGTAACGATCCAGCAGTGTGGAATGTTTCAAGGGGCGCTGGCCGGGGCCGCCTTGCGCTGGCCGCTGGCGGCGTACCGCTGACTGCTCGGAGGAAATTGCGGGCTGGAAGCCCGCGTCTCGGTGCTGCCGACGTCTTGCAGGCCCGGGCTGAACCACCGCCGCCCGATCGGCGGCCTCCAGACTCAAAATCTGGGGGGGCGACTCGGGTTCGCAGTTTTGCGGTACTGCAGCGATGAAGGACCGGCCCGGAACCTAGGCATCCCTGCCTGCAATTTGGAGCTTTGTGGAACCTCTCACCTCGGTATCGGGATCGGGATCGGAATCGGATTTCGGAGGTGTTAGCATCTCATCCATGTTCAAAACACTCGTCTCTCTCTTGGCGCTGTGCGCTCTTCTTGTCAGCGGGTCGGCCTGGGCCGAGGAATCGGAGAATCCGAGGGGCTTTCTCATGCCCAGCGCCTGCAAAGCGCGCAAGGGCAGCCCCGCGGAGCACACCACCCGTTGCGCTCTGGAGCCCGATTGCGTCGCCACTGGCTTCGGTCTTATGGCCGACGAGAGCTTCTACTCCTTCGATACTGCCGGGAACGAGCTGGCTCTCGCCTATTTCAAGACCACCGAGCGCACCGACAACCACCTGGTGGAAGTCCTCGGCCGGGTGGAGGGCAACCTGATCCGTGTCGAGAAGATCGTGGCGGTCGAGCAGACCACGCAGAGGTGAGTCCGAGGAAGCTGACGTTCGGGGTCGCCTGCAGCCTCGACCACTTCATCGCCCGCGCCGACCATTCCGTCGACTGGCTGCTCTGGGACGATGAAGTCGGCGCCATCAGCGGCGATTTTTGGAAGACGATCGATACGGTCGTGATGGGCCGCAAGACCTATGAAGTCGCGGTCGCCAAGGGCACTCCCGTCTACCCCGGCGTCAGGAACATCGTCTTCTCCCGCACTCTCCGCGAGCCTATGCACCGGGACGTGGAATTGGTGTCCGGGGAGGCGGCGGGCTTTGTCCGCAATCTGAAGGGCGAGGAGGGCAAAGGCATCTGTGTCATGGGAGGCGGTGAACTGGCCCGGTCCCTCTTCCAAGCGGATCTGATCGACGAGTTCGGGCTCAACATTCACCCCGTTCTGCTCGGCTCGGGAATCCCTCTCTTCCATGAAATGCGGCGACAGATCGACCTCGACCTGATCGAGTGCAAACGGCTGAAAAACGGCTGCGTCTATTTGCTCTACCGTGTCGGCAGAGAGCGTTGAGCCGTGAGCATCAAGCAGTAAGCGGTCAATCAACCAGGAGCCCGAAATGATCCTTCACACCCGCCATGTCCTGGCCGTCAACGACTTGAGCCGCTCGGCCGACCACTACATCAACGTTTTGGGCTTCAAGCGCGATTTCGCGGTTGAAGGTTGGGAATTCCTGTCGCTGGACGGTTTTCGCGTGATGTTGGGAGAATGCCCGGACGAGGTCCCCGCTGCTCAGACCAACAACCACTCCTGGTACGCCTATGTCACGGTGGATTCGGTGGACGCCTTGTTCGAGAGGATGAAGGAGAAGGGGGCGACGATCCTGCAGACGCCGAGGGACAAGGAATGGCAGATGCGCGAATTTGTTCTCCGCACCATCGACGGCCATCGCATCGTCTTCGGCGAGGAGCTGTCCTGACGAACGAGAACCGAAACCCCTCACCTGCATGTTGCCCGAATCCAGGGTTGGCGACTCCGACAGAGCTTCGTTCGGCCCTGGAGTGCGGAAGGGCAGCGGAGCGAAGCTTCCGCCCTTCTCGAGAATTGCCGGTTTTCCAGCCGTCGTCGGACCTTTGTTGCCTGTGACAGGGCGGCAGCTCCGCTACCGCATCGCTGCCGCACTCCAGGTTGTTGGCGCCATCGACGGACTTTTTTGACACCCTCTCACGAACGCGGCTCTGTCAGGGAAGCTCCGGTCGGGGGAGAATGCGAATTTTTTAACATTTCTTGTCTACTTTTTCGCTTCCCGAGCATCTTGAGTGGGGAGAGAAAACGACCATGCACCTTTGGGCAAGCTTCGCAGTACTGCTTACGATCGCCGCTTTTTATCTCTTTTTGTCCGTTTATATCGTGGTTCATATCCTGGGCAGTTACTACCTGAGGGGCAGGCGCCGGAAGCTTGGCTGATCGACGCTCACCGTGGGCCGCCGGCGCCGCCTCCCCGCGGATCTCCGCGGTTCCAGTCGCAATGCGCCGGAGGCGTTGCCAACCCGTAGCCGAGTAAAGTCCCACCCATCGCGCCCCCAAGCCCCCAGCCCCAAGCCTAGCCCCTAC
>JBFGHF010000202.1:0-7048 GCA_041578355.1 Acidobacteriota bacterium | reverse complement strand
GGCTACATGCGCGAGTGCGCCCGCCGGGACTGCCTGGAATATGCGGCCTGCTCCGGCTTTCTGGAATCGACCGGGGACGACCGCGACAAGGCCCGCGAATTCTATCAGCGGCTCATCCAACACTACGCCCCCGACAACCCCAAGGCCGTCACACCCATGGCCGACCACACCGACCTGGACGAGGCCTACGGACACGGCGATCTCTTCGAATCGGTCTGCGGAAGCCTCGACTCGCTTTCGCCCCAGCGCGCCTCCAACGTCCTGCAGGCCACCGAAGGCCTAGTGGAAACGCTCGAGCTCTGGTCGACGGACATCTACGTGACCTACGAAAAAACGGAGAGCTTCCCGCGCACGGAGTGCTTCGACTATCGACGAAACGGCTTCCTATAGGAAGGGCATTCAAGGAGTCCCTACATGTTTCCCGACTCGGTACCCGCGCTCAGCCCGCTGGTCGAGACTCGAATCGAAAACGGTAGTGTTCTGCTCAGCACCGATGAGATCGACTTGACCTTCGAGGACAGCAGCGCCGCCACCTTGGCCAAAAGTCTGCCTCACTTCGATTCTCGGCGCTCGGTAGCGAAGATCGCCTCCCACGGCGGAGTCGATTTGAAGGAACTGCGCGCCATCCTGAGCCTGCTCGCCGAAGAGTCGGTGGCCATCGACCTCAATGCCCCGCTGGCCGCGGAGACCTCGGAAGCCTTTCTCGAAGCCTACTTCAAGGAGTGCCAGTTCCTCACCCACGCCCTCTTCGCCCAGCCCTTCTGGCAGCAGATCCTGGCGGGCGACGCCTCGCAGGATCTGGTCATGGGTTGGGGGATCGAGACGCTCCACTACGTTCGCGCAGCCAACGAGCACATGGCGATCTCGGTGGCCCAGTGCCGGGAGAGCGTCCGCTGGCGCTACCTTCTGGCCGAGCACTACCTCGAGGAATTCGATCACGACGACATCTTTCTCCAGGGGATCCTGGACTCCGGGTTTCGGCGACGAGCCGTCAACGCCGCTCCGCCTCTGGCCTCCACCCGGGCCTTGATCAACTTTTTCACCGAGTTGGCCTCCGTCGACACCCTAGGCTACCTGGGGGTTTTCGGCGTCATGCAGGCCGCCCGCGACGAAACCACGGGAGAGCGGATCAACGCTCTCTACGACGATCTCTCGGCCAAGTACCCCTTCGCTCGACCCATGTTCGACGCCTTCCGCAAGCACGCTTTGATCGACGTCGAGCTGGATCACCAGGGAATCGTGCTGGAAGACGTCTGCCAGGAATCAACCCTGAGCGGAGCGGAGCGGGAGCGGGTGATGAGGGCTGCCCGGGACACCTACGAGCACTTCGTCCTCTTCTTCGAAGGGATACACGATTTCTACCGCCGCGAAGGGATCTGCGTCCCCCGCAGGAGAGCCGACATCCACAGCCTGATCTCTGCTCACTAGCCAGGAGGCCGGACATCTCCCCCATACGATCTTCCGCCCCCCACTCCATCCGCCGCCCGGAAGACTCCGAGAGTTTGGCCGAGCGGGCCGAGCGGGTGCTGGCGGGAGGCGCCGCGCATGATTCCGGTTCGCGCCATCCCGCCTCGGTTACATTCGAGCGGGGCGAGGGAGCCTACAAGTGGACCTCCGGCGGCCGGCGAGTCGTCGACCTCTGCATGGGTCACGGCTCCCTGCTTCAAGGCCACGCCTTCCAACCCGTGAGCGAAGCGGCCCGGCGCCAGATCGATCGCGGCCTCCACTTTTCGGGTCTTACGGAACTGCAGCTGGCTTGGGCGGAAAAAGTCTGCCGACTGGTCCCTTCCGCGGAGTCGGTGCGCTTCACCTCGTCGGGTACGGAGGCGACTCTGCTGGCCATGCGGATCGCCCGGGCGGTCACCGGGCGTCCTCGGTGCCTCAAGTTCGACGGCCATTTTCACGGCTGGCACGACGAGGGTCTGGCCGCATACGACGGCTCGCCGGTCCTCGGATCCAACCCGGGCGTGGCGGCCGGAATCGAAGTCGCCAGCCTCTTCGACCTCGATGAACTGGGACGCAAACTCTCGAGCGGCGAGATCGCCGGCGTGATCCTGGAACCGGCCGGCGGCGCTTCGGGCGCCCTTCCCTTCGATGTTCCCTTCCTGAAGGCGCTTCGCTCGGCCACATCCGAAGCCGGAAGCCTGCTCATCTTCGATGAAATGGTGAGCGGCTTCCGCTACAGCCCGGGGGGAGCCCAAGCGATTGCCGAAGTCATTCCCGACCTGACCTGCCTGGGCAAGATCCTGGCTGGAGGATTCCCGGGCGCCGCGGTCGTCGGGCCCCGCTCGATCATGTCCGTCCTGGGCGGCGCCGGAGAGGGCGGCAAGCAGCCAGCGGCGATCATTCATTCCGGGACCTTCAACGGCTTTGCGGTCTCGGCGGCGGCGGGCCTGGCCATGGTGGAGAGCCTGGCCGACGGAGAGCCACAGGTCCGGGCGGCGGCCGCCGCCGAGTCCCTCGCCGGAGGGATCAACGAGGCGGCGGCAGCGGAGGGCATCGACGTCAGAGCTTGCCGGTCTTCATCGATCCTTCACTTCATGATCGGGGCGGTCCGGCGCGAACTGCCGATTGCACCTTCGGTCGCCGTGATCACGCTTTACAGCGAACAGCGCGAGGCCTACGAGCAACTGCGAGCGGCCCTCTTCCGGGAAGGCGTCGACACTCATCCTCTTCACGGCTGGATCTCGGCGGCTCACGACGGAGAGAGCATCTCGGAAGCGGAGGCCAGCTTCGCCCGGGCCTTTCGCAACCTCGCCAGGGAAGCCGGTTTTTCGCGCTTGCGAACGGATTAAGGATGCATGGCCGGTCAATCCGTGGGTGAAAAACCTCAAGACGTGAGCGCCATCCTCAGCGGCGCGGGTAGGGCTTTTCGGACCTGTCTCAGCCTTTCACACCGGGACCGCTGCGGCTTGATCCTCCACCTGGCCTCCGTCCTGGAAGAGCACCTCGAGGACGACGCACACCGGATCAGCGGCGAAATCCGCAAGCCGATCGTGCAATCGGAGTCCGAGCTGCACAAGTGCATCAGTCTCTGTAAAGAGCTGGCGGAGACGTCGGAGCGGTACCTCAAGCCCTCCCGTGTGGAGTTGGGCGACGGGACCCGCGCCCGCATCGAGCGCTCGCCGCTGGGGGTGGTTGTTCTGGTCATGCCTTGGAACTTCCCTTTCTGGCAGGTGATACGGGCTGCCGTTCCGGCACTGCTGGCGGGCAACGGGGTGGCCCTGAAACACTCCCCTCGAGCCCCGGGTTGCGCGGCCGCGCTTGGCGAGCGATTCAGCGAGGCGATCACCCGGTCGCAGGCCGACCCGGGACTCTTCGCGCTGCTTCCCGCCTCCGACCAGGGAATGGAGCAAATCCTGAGCCATCCGGCGGTGCAAGGCGTGACCGTGACGGGAAGTGATCGTGCGGGCAGCCGAATCGCCGCACTCGCGGGCCGCGAAATCAAGAAGACCGTGCTCGAATTGGGCGGGTCGGACGCCTTTCTGGTTTTGGCGGACGCCGACGTCGAACTGGCCGCGGCCTGGGGAGTCGCCGCTCGTTTGGCGAACTGCGGACAGAGTTGCGTCTCGCCCAAGCGGCTGCTGGTCGACTCGAGGCAACACGATCGTTTCGTCGAGGAGCTGTGCGCCAATCTGGACGATATCCGGGTGGGAGACCCCTTCGACCGCGAGAGCGACCTGGGTCCCCTGGCGGGGCGGGACCTGCTGGAAAAGCTCGTCGAGCAAGTCAGCCGCAGCGTCGAGATGGGCGCCCGAATCCAGCGTGGAGGAAGACCGGTCGAGAGATTGGATTGCGCTTACCAGCCCACCGTTCTGCTCGACGTGGAGCCGGGCATGCCCGTGTTCGACCAAGAGGTGTTCGGACCTGTGCTCGCCGTAACGCGCTTCGACTCGACCGAGCGGGCCATCGAGTTGGCCAACGCCAGCCCGTACGGTCTGGGAGCATCGATCTGGACCGCCGACATCCCCGGAGCCCTGGAGCGTTACGCCGGGGCGCTGCAGGTGGGCACGGTATCGGTGAATCGGATCGTCAGCTCGCACCCGACTCTTCCCTTCGGCGGCGTCAAGCGTTCCGGCTACGGCCGCGAGCTGGGCGCCAGCGGAATTCGCGAGTTCACCAACGAAAAAGTGATCGTCTACTGATCACGTGGTCACGACCTTCCAGGTTGCGATCCTGTTTCGGCTACGAAACGAATCACGAGCAGGGATGCCAAAGCCAGCGTTCCCCACCTCCGGCTCAGCCTCTTGTTCTAAACTCAATGGATCTGGAGCGGAATGGCGAACGCGTCTGATCGACAAAACAGCGGCATCGAAGAGAGGAAGGCACCGCCAACCCTGCAACGCGACGTGCCGCTCGCCCCTTTCACAACCCTCAACCTCGGCGGCCCGGCCCGCTACTTTCTGCCCGTGACCAGCGAAGAGCAACTCGAGTCTGCCCGACGTTGGGCCGACGGCGAGCGGATCCCTTGGATGATCTTGGGAGAAGGCAGTAACATCCTCTTCTCCGACGAGGGCTACCCCGGACTCGTCATCCAGAACCGGATCACCGGAATCGAGCGGGACGGGCTCGAAGTCGAGGTGGGAGGAGCCGAAAACCTGCCCCGACTCATCGAGTGGCTCAACTCCAGGGGGCTCGCCGGGATGGAGCGGATGTACGGAATCCCGGGCACGGTGGCCGGCGCTCTTGTGGGCAACGCGGGGGCCTACGGACAGGAGATCGGCGACTCGGTGGTGGACGTGCAAGCTTGTTCGGCCAAAGGAAGACTCCAACTGCAGTCGGAGGACCTCGGGTTGCGCTACCGCCACAGCCTCTTAAAAGTACGCCGCGACCTCGTCCTGTTGCGTTGCAGGCTGCGCCTTCGGAAAACTTCCGGGAACCTTCAGCGGATTTCCGACTCCATTTTGGAGAAGCGGCTGGTCAAGTACCCCGTGGGACTCAGATGCCCCGGGAGCTTTTTTAAAAACGTGGTCTTCGAGGAGCTTTCCCAGACCGTGCGCGATTCGATTCCCGAAGATTGGGTGATGCACGGGAAAATCCCGGCGGGCCGGCTGCTGCAGGAAGTGGGCGCCCGCGGCGCATGTCGAGGAGGTGCCTGGGTGGCCGACTACCACGGCAATCTGATCGTCAACCGGGGCGCGGCCAGCAGCAGCGACATCCGACTGCTCGCCGAGGAGTACGGGACGCGGGTCGAGGAGAGATTCGGAATCCGGCTCGAAGCGGAGATCCTGATCGTCGACTCGCGAGGACGGTTGAAATGAGCGACGTCTTCGTCATCCAAGGCGGAAACCGGCTGGAGGGCCGCTACCCGGTTCAAGGCAACAAGAACGCGGCGCTCCCCTTGATCGCCGCATCGCTGCTGGGCCGCTCGAGAGTCACCTTCCGCAACATGCCTCGGATCGTGGACGTCACCAACCTGGTCCGCTTGGTCCAAGCCCTGGGCGTGGCGGCCGAGTGGGAGGGGAGCAATCTGAAGTTGGATTGCCGGAACTGGCAGCCCGCCGATCTTCCCGACGAGACGGTCGAAAAGCTGAGAGGCGCCATCTTGCTTCTCGGCCCCTTGGCGCCCCAATCGCAAACCCTGTCCTGCGCCCTTCCCGGAGGCTGTCCCATCGGCAGGCGCTCCTTCGAGGTCCATTACCAGGTCTTCCGCTCGGCCGGTTTCGAAGTCGCTCAAGACCCGTCTCGGATCCGCATCCAGCGAATCGCCAAAGAAAAAGCCCCCCGGGTCTATCTCGAAGAAGCCTCTGTGACGGCCACCGAAAACGCCTTGATTCTCTATGCGGCTTTGGGAGGCGGAGTCATCGAGAACCCGGCTCGTGAACCGCACGTCCAGGCGCTGATCCGTTTCTTGCGGGCCCTGGGATGCCGAATTGAGCAGGGGAGTCTCAGTTTCGAGGTGCACTCAGCCGTCGAGGCGGGCCGAGATGTCGAATTCGATGTGCCCGGCGACTATATCGACGCCGGCACAATCGCCATCGTGGCCGCCGTGACCAAGAGCCCGCTCGAGTTCGAAGGGGTCGACCGACACGACCTCCTCGGCATCGCTCCGGTGCTGGCCAGCTTCGGGATCGAACTTTCCCAAGGGAAACCCGGAGTATGGAGGGTCGGCTGCTCGGAGCTCGAGAGCCCCGAGCGGGTCCTGGCCGGGCTTTGGCCTCTCTTCCCCACCGATTTGGTGAGCCTGGCTATCGTCCTGGCCTCGCAGTCCCGGGGGATCTGCCTGGTTCACGACTGGATGTACGAGGCTCGGATGTTCTTTGTCGACAAGCTGGTCCGCATGGGCGCCCGCATCACCATGTGCGACCCTCATCGGGTGATGGTGGAAGGCCCGACGGAGCTGCGAGGCACCCGCCTCGAGTCCCCCGACATCCGCGCCGGAATGGCCTTGGTGGCCGCGGGCCTCTGCGCCCGGGGAGAAACGGTCATCGAGCACGCCGAAGTCATCCGCCGCGGCTACGAATCAGTGGTGGAAAGGCTCGGCAACCTGGGCGCCCGCATGGGAAGACATGCTTCCAGCCTGTCGCAAAAAGGCCAGTAGCCAGTCGAGTAAAACCGGCTTCCCCGAGTGACAGACCTCCGCACGTCCCAAAAGGCTGCTCGACTCTGCCGCGGATCTCTTTTGACATGCGCCACTATTTCCTGTAAATTCTGTAATGACAGAAACAAATGAACACCCTGTCGACGGCCGCCAAACAATTCATTCTCCACTGGGGAGAGATGAGCAGCCGCTGGGGCATCAATCGGAGTATGGCCCAGATCCACGCGCTGATTTATCTCTCCCCCAAAGCCCTCCACGCCGGCCAGATCAGCCAGACGCTGGCCCTGGCCCGCTCCAATGTCAGCAACAGCCTCCGGGAGCTGCAGGCTTGGGGACTGGTCCGCGTGGTCCACCAGCTGGGCGATCGCCGCGATTACTTCGAGTCCACAAAGGATGTCTGGGAGATGTTTCGGATGATCCTCGACCAGCGAAAGCGCCGGGAGCTCGATCCCACGATCGAGATGCTCCGTGCTCAGATCGCCGATGCCGAAGGCTCGCGGATCGAGG
>JBFGHF010000201.1:0-7052 GCA_041578355.1 Acidobacteriota bacterium | reverse complement strand
GCTACTGCCAAACACAGAACTTGACTTTTGCGGAAGGAGGTGCCGTACTCGGCTCCGTCGCCCGAAGGGCGTTCTGCGCAAAATCGCGAAATCCCGGGTGATTCGCGCGAGCAACCGGAGCCGCGTTCGCGAGAACGCGGAAAAGATTGAGCGGGAATTGGTCTTCGTTCTCACGAACAAAGCTCTGTCAGAGTTGCCGCTCACCGATTTGGGCAGCGCCGCCCCGGAGCCATGAGCCCAGAGATCATGCAACTCGGCATCGCCTTCCAGACCGACAAGCAGTTGGCCGATTACGGACCTCTTGCGGCCCGGGCGGAGGAGTGTGGGTTCGACGTCGTTTCAGTCTACAACGATCTCTTTTTTCAGCCGGCCTGGCTTCCTTTGCTGGAAATGGCCAGGGCCACCAAGCGGGTTGGGATCGGTCCCGCGGCTGTCAACCCCTTCACCTGTCACCCCATCAACATTGCGGGGCATGTGGCGCTGATCGAAGAAGCCTCGCGAGGCCGAGCGTTCATGGGGCTCGCCCGCGGCGCCTGGCTGTCCAGACTCGGCATCCGTCCCGAAAGACCCGTGCGCGCCCTCCAGGAGGCCTTTTCGACCATACGGAATCTGCTCGAGGGCGGCGCTTCGGCTTTTCAGGGTGACATCTTCCAACTTCCCCCAGGCCCCAAGCTGCTCTGGAAGCTGCCGGACCGTCGCATCCCCTTCCTGCTGGGGTCCTGGGGAAGAAAAACGATCACGGCCTGTGCCGGCTTGATCGACGAAGTAAAGTTGGGAGGCACCTGCAATCCCGAGACGGTGGCTCGATTCCGGGCTCTGCTCGACAACCTCGGAAAGGGGCGCCACATCAGGTTGGTAATAGGCTGCGTCAGCGTGGTGGATCAGGACGGGACGCTGGCCCGGCGTCTGGCCCGGCGCGAATCTGCCCTTTATCTCCCCGTGGTCGCGGGCCTGGATCCGACTCTGGAGGTGGATCCGGGATTGGTGGAGAGCGTCGAGGCAGCGCTCGGCGAAGGAGATGCGGCCCAAGCCGGCAGATTGATCCCCGACGGCTTGCTCGAACGCATAGCGCTCGCCGGGACTCCGCTCGAAGTGACGGAAAAGGTGCTCCGGCTGCGGGAAGCGGGCGCCGACCGCGTCGACTTTGGCACACCCCATGGCCTGTTGGAAGAATCGGGGCTGCAGCTGTTGGCGGAGGTCTGCCGTTCCGTGGGCTCGTAAACTCCCAGGTTCGTCGGACCTGGTTCCGCGCTGGCTCCCGCTCGAGGTGTCCGCCAACTTCTCCTTGCCAATCTCCTCCCGCCTTGCCATCCTGCTGTGGGGGGCCATGAAACCCGAAGAGTTCGAGCTTTACGACCTGCGGCTGATGGTGGAGAAGATCGAGGGGGAATGCACCTGCAACATGAAAGCGGGCGATTGCGTTTTTCTGCTGAGCGGAAAGATCTCACTGCCGGAAGGAGGCGATTTCTGCCTCTACGCCCTGCAGGCCGCGATTCCATTGCTGCCCGCCAAGCAGCGGCGCGGCAATCCGGCCGACTGGATGGAGACCGACACCCGGGTGGTCTGCCCCGACCCCGCCTGTCGACTGATCATGCGAATCGACCGGCTGGGGAAGCGCCGTCTGCACCATGACGCCGTCAGCGCGGTGCCGTTCGACAAGGAGTAGTGCGAGGACGCGCCGGCAACCCTCGAAGAGGCTGCGCTCGTGGGTGCATGTTGCCCAAATCCAGAGATCGGCAACTCTGACAGAGCTTCGTTCGTGAGAACGAAGACAAAACTCTTGCTGCGTCTTGTCCGCGTTCTCACGAACGCGGCTCTGTCAAGGGTGCTCGCGCCAAATTCCGCGATTTCGGCAACAGCCCCTGTGTGAACGAAGACAAACTCCAGCTCCGCGACACCTGCCCCTTTATCGCAGAATGCAGACCAACGCCCGACCCTTGACACACGGCCCGTCGAAAGTAGCGTGCTGAGCTCGGACCTCAGAGATAGCGGCTTTGAATCACGCCTCGATGATGCAGCTCGTGGCCGGCCGTGACGTACGCCAGCGCCCGCACGGTCCAGGGATTTCCGCTGGCCGTGCCGCCCCGGGTCAGAGCCTCGGGCTCCAGCCCCTCGTAAAAGGCCAGCGAGGCATCGCGGACGCGTCGGTACTCCGAACAGATCGATGAAAAATCTCGACTGTCGAAATCGCCTCCCGCCACGTAGTCATCTTGCTCGAAACCCGCCAGCGGCGCTTTCTCGCCGCGCGCGAAGCAGAGTGCGCGATAGGTGAAGATCCTCTCGGTGTCAGCCAGGTGGCCGACAATCTGTTTGACACTCCACTTTCCAGGCTGGTAGCGGTGACCGCTCTTTTCCTCACCGATGCTGGAGAAGAGAGCCATGGAAGCTTCGATCTGGCGGCCCAGGATCTCGAGAATATCCCCTGAAGGGACAAGACCGATGTAGGTGGCGAAATAGGGGGCGTACTCGGAAGAAGAAGGACGTTCGATCATCTTTGGAATGGTAGCAGAGCCGGGACCACCAGAGATTCCTCTCCGGCGCCTGAGTGGCAAAACGACAGGCGCCGGCCGAATCGCGCGGGGCGACTCTGACAAAGCTTGAGCCGAGAGCGAGGCCGAAGTCTCCAGGTTGCAGGTTCTCGCTCGCGCTCTCGGTCTCGCTCCTCGCTCTCGAAAACCAGATTCAGACTACCGGGGAGACGCTAAACTGTTCGTGAGAACGAAGACAAATCTCGGTCCCGCCTTGGTCCGCGTTCTGACGAACGCGGCTCTGTCAAGCGTGCCTCGCGCCTAATCCAAGGTCCTACGCCTCTAAAACCGGAAGCGCCGTAGGATCTTGATTCCCCTTCGCCAATCGGTGTTGACTCCGAGGCATTCGAAGCGGACTCCGCGGTTGAGATGCCTCCTCATGAGAGGGAAGGTGCGGTGAAACTCGAAGAGCGGAGCCACTAAATAGAGCAGCGGAGGCTCAGCGCGGAGCTGCATTCCCCGGAAGTAGCCTTGTCGGTGAAAGTCGCCCCGATCGAGATGGGTCTGGACCCGTTCCCAATAATCGAGTGCTTGGAAAACGAGCTCCAGGCTCTTTTCCACTTTTAGCTCCAGGACCGCCAGGCGCCCCTCGTCGGTGGCCGTGACCAGATCGAGCACTTTACGGTCTCCGTCCAAGTGACTGGGGACCTGCGAATAGAGCACGTCCTGAAAGCCCCGGTTGATTTTTCGGTGGTCGGCCCGCAGCAGACTCTCCAGCCAACGTTCGGGATGGTAACGATAAAAGAGATGCGCGGGTCGTCGCGGAGGAAAGGACCGAAGGCGTCTCACCTGCGCCAGGTGGGCCTCGAAAGCGTCGCATCCGGCGCCAAGCAGGGACGCCGGGCCGGTCACGTCGAAACGGCACTCGCGGCTGACGCGGTCTTGCCAGGCGACGGGCAACCCCAAGCAACAAACCTCCCAGGCGCCGTGGCGGATCCCCAGATCCAAATCGGGATGGCGCTCGACGATTCGGCGAAGCGGCGCGGGCGCCGGCCCCGGACTCGGATAGATCAGGTAAGGTGACCGGACCCGGGCATGGCGAGGCTTCGAGGGGTAGATCTGTTCGACGTCCAGCTCCCCGCCCGGCCTCATCTCGTAGAGATAGCAACGAACCGGAAAGCGCAGGTGGACCAAAGACTGGACGATGCGGCGTGTCCAGGCGGAAGGCACGAAGAGCCTTGGAAATCGAGGGCCCGGCGCCTCCTTACGGAGCTTCTCCCACCAGAGCACCATGGCCGCCACCACTCTGTCCTTGAAGCGGGCCGGTTCATCGGGAAAGGCGACCAGAACGGCTTCCCTACGGCGGCCTTTGGCCATCTTCAACCGCAACAACCCCGCAGCCTGATGCTCCAGGCGATGCGTCGAGTCTTTGGCCTCGAGGATTCGGTAACCCCGGAACAGGCTGCAAAAGGCCTGGACCAGTCTGCGAGACGCCTCGCGGCGAACCTCGCTGAGCCGGTCCCGAGGCGCCAGCAGCAGTTTTCCTTTGGATCCTTGAATGCGCAGCTCCAGGCCCCGCGAGCTGGGGCGCAGACCGACGATGCGCCTCCACCTTCCCCGCTCCTTCACGGCGGGAAAGCCCTCCAGGCGCACTCGGCCCTCAAATTCCTTCGTTTCTTGCAGATAGACCCGAAGGAAATCGACATCTTCGGGACGCATTTGCTAACATCCTCCCTGTATATAAGAACGTCTGAAATTCAAAAAACACGAAAAAAAGGAGTTCGCTCTTGGGTTTTTCAACCGATGCCATACATGCCGGGCAGGAGCCTGAACCTGCGACAGGTGCGGTCGTGGTTCCGATCTATCAAACCTCGACCTACGTGCAGGAAGAAATGGGCAAGCATAAAGGGTATGAATACGCCCGGACCCAGAACCCCACGCGCGCCGCTCTCGAAGCCAATCTGGCCGCCTTGGAAAAAGGGCGCTTCGGGGTCGCGTTCGCCTCGGGGATGGCGGCGATTGACGCGCTGACGACACTTTTTCGCCAGGGCGACCATTTCGTGGTCTCCGACACCGTCTACGGCGGCACCTATCGGCTGTTCGAGCAAATCAAGCGAAAATTCGGGCTCGACTTCACCTGGGTGAACACGTCTCGCCTGGAACGAGTCGAAGAGGCGATTCGACCCAACACCCGCCTGGTCTATGTCGAGTCCCCAACCAACCCGCTGATGGCCATTTCGGACATTCGCGCGATCAGCCGAATTTGCCGCGAGCGCAAGCTACTTTTGGCAGTCGACAACACGTTCCTCTCCCCCTTTCTGCAACGCCCTCTGCAACTGGGCGCTGATCTCGTGATTCACAGCACGACCAAATTCCTCAACGGTCACAGCGACGGAATTGGCGGTGTGCTGGTGCTCAATGACGAAAAATTGGCGGGCCAACTCTATTTCATCCAGAACGCGGCTGGGGCGATCCTCAGTCCCTTCGATTCCTGGCTGGTGCTACGCGGAACCAAGACCCTGGCCGTGCGCATGAAGCAGCACGAAGCCAATGCCCGCCAGATCGCCGATTTTCTGAACGCACATCCGGCGGTTCAACATGTCTACTACCCGGGACTGCCGGAACACCATGGCCACGAGCTGGCGCGAAGCCAGCAGGACGGCTTCGGCAGCATGATCTCGTTCGAGACCGGCAGCCTGGAAAACGCAAAACGGGTCCTCGACCGCGTGCGCTTGTGCAGCCTGGCCGAGAGCTTGGGTGGCGTGGAAACTCTGATTTCCCACCCCGCCACAATGACTCACGCTTCGATTCCCGAACCGGAACGCACCCGATTGGGCGTGACCGCCGGGTTGGTGCGGATCTCCGTGGGTATCGAGGACGTGGAGGATTTGATCGCGGATTTGGAGCAGGCGCTGAAGAAGTCCGCGGTCTCCCGGCCCCTATCCACGGCCTGAGGGGAGAGGTGCGAAGAGGGCTTCTCGTCCCCCCGTCCAGGGCCGGAGAGCGATCCCCGAAGCGCCCCGTCGGGTCAGGGCGGCCAGAGCCGAGGTCAGGCAGCGGCAGCAGAGAGGAGACCGAAGACGGGAGACAATCGACCCTGGCCATGGATGAGTCCGCAAAACATACTCCGCGCTACGACCAACGGCTCCAACACATTCTGACCAAGTCCTCCGAGGTTTTCGCGGAGAAGGGTTTTCATCACGCCTCGGTGCGCGATATCAGTTCACGGACCGGAATCAGCCTGGCCGGCCTCTACTACTATTTTCAAACCAAGGAAGAGCTGCTCTTCCTGATCATCGAAAACGCATTCGACAGCGCCCTTGAGAACTGTAAAGCAGAGGTCAACCGCTACCAGGGACCGGACAAGGTTCGCTTTTTCATCCGCAATCACCTGAGCATCTTCATCGACAATCTGCAGGTGGCCAAGGTGGTGGTTCACGAGGCGGAGTCGTTGACGGGACCCTATCGCGACACCGTTCAGAAAAAGCAGCGTGAGTATTTCGACTTCCTGGTGCGACTCCTCGAAGAGCAGCGCTCCGATCCCGCTGCGGGAGTGGATTGTCGGTTGGCGGCTCTGGCTCTTTTGGGGATGATGAACTGGATCTACACTTGGTACGATCCCAGTCGCAACCAGTCCACCGAGGAGGTGGGAAACGCCATGGCGGATATATTTCTCAGGGGCTTCCAGGGAGCATGAGGGGAAAGCTGTGGCATCGACTCTTTTCGGTCTCGGCAGACGCCCGCTTCGCATGGCTTCGACTGTCGGCGGGCTGTCTGCTCGCCCTTCTGCTCGCCTGTTCATCGGGGGCCGGTGAGGCACAACAGACCGAGCAGTCCGAGACGGCCGCCAAGGATCCTCGAGAGAATATGGTTCGGGTGCCGGCCGGCAGTTTCCTCTACGGGGCGACCGACAGTCAGACGGAATTCTACATCCGGCGCTCACGCTTCAACTTCCCGGGAATGATCGAGCTCCTGCGCAAACGTTTCGTGGCTCCGCAGCGCTCCGAGACGCTGGGGGATTACTACATCCATCTCTTCGAGGTGACGAACCAGGAGTACGCCGCCTTCCTGGAAGCGACCGGCTACCGTCCGGCTTCGAAGACGGACTTCTTGAAGCATTGGGAGAGCGGCCGATACCCCGATTGGGCTGCGACTTTCCCGGTCGTCTGGGTTTCCCGCAGTGACGCTTCGGCCTATTGTGAGTGGATCGGGGGACGCCTACCCTCCGAGAAGGAGTGGGAAAAGGCAGCCCGCGGAAGCGATGGGCGCTTCTTTCCATGGGGTGACGTGATGCCCTCCCCCGAAACCGCCAACTACGGCTCCCAAGCCTTGGAACCGGCCGGCAATCGGCCCCAGGACGTTTCGCCCCATGGGGTCTACGACATGGCGGGCAACGTGGCGGAGTGGACCTCTTCGACGACGCAAGAGGGGGCCGAGACCTTTTTCATCGTCCGAGGCGGTTCCTACAACACCCGCGCCCGGGAAATGCTGACCTGTCACCGCGACTTCGTCGAGAGCGGCGAAGTTCGCCGCGAAAACATCGGCTTCCGCTGCGCGGCGGATTAACCGCCAGGCCCGGGGGCT
>JBFGHF010000200.1:0-7100 GCA_041578355.1 Acidobacteriota bacterium | reverse complement strand
GGACTGATCGTCACCGGCTCCATCGGAGCCCTGGTTTTCGCCTACCTCTGCCGGTTTCTGGCGGTGGCCTTCAACGCCACCCAGGGAGGACTCGAGACCCAGTGCGGATCTCTCGACGAGGCCTCCCGGACCTTGGGCAAGGGGCCGCTCGAAACGCTTTTTCGGGTCAACATCCCCCTCGTCAGAGCAAGCCTGGTCGCCGGGGGGCTGTTGGTCTTCGTCGACGTCATCAAGGAACTGCCGTTGACCTTGATTCTGCGTCCCTTCAACTTTGATACACTGGCCACCAAGGTATTCGAGACGGCGGGAGACGAGCGAGTGGCCCAATCAGCCGGCGGAGCACTGATCATCGTCGTCACCAGCCTTCTGCCCATCGTCCTCATCAATCGCCTTTTTTCGAGAGCCGCCCGGTGAGCATTCTGGTTCTCCAAGCGGTCTCCAAGAAGTACCGACGAGCCGACCGGCCCGCCGTCAAGGACCTCACCTTTCAAGTCGAGCGCGGCGAAATCTTCACTCTGCTGGGAGAAAGCGGCAGCGGAAAGACCACCACTCTGCGAATCATCGCTGGGTTGGAAGTCCCCAACTCGGGGACGGTGACGATTGAATCGCAACTGGTGGCGGGCCCGTCGCGCTTCGTCCCGCCCGAGCAGCGGCGTGTCGGCATGGTGTTTCAAGAGAACACTCTGTTTCCCCACCTCGACCTTTCCCAAAACCTCGGTTTTTCTCGATCCGCGGACGCGCGGCAAATCGCCGGAAAGTTCGCTCTGGTGGGACTCCAAGGATTCGAGAAGCGATTTCCCCACCAGCTCTCCGGCGGGCAGCGACAACGGGCGGAACTGGCCAGGGCGCTGCTTTCCAACCCGGTTCTGCTGCTCTTGGACGAGCCTTTCAGCAACCTCGACGAGACGCTCAAGCGGCAATTGCGCGGAGAGGTCGTCGCGATCTTGAGAAAGACCGAAACCACCACCATCCTGGTCACCCACGACGTGGCCGACGCCCTGGCCGTCTCCGACCGGATGGCGGTCTTTCAGGATGGAGCAATCCGCCAGATCGGCACTCCGCGAGATCTCTACGAACATCCGGGGTCCTGCTACGTGGCGCGGCTGCTGGGCGCGACCAACCTGATCGCGGCGCGGCGCGTCGAGGGTGGGTTCGAAACCGATCTCGGCTTTTTCTCCTCTTCTCATCCGACCGAGCGCGGAGCACGTTGCACCCTCTCCATCCGACCCGAACATTTCGTCCTCTCGACGGACCCCTCCAACCCGTCGGGAAGGGTCCAGGCCGTCACTTTCCTGGGGAGCACGCAGGAGGTGATTCTGCTGATGGCCTCGTCGACGAACTCGACAACCCTCACAATCTGCCTGACGACCGACCGCAGGATCGCCAAGGGCGAGACGCTCCGGGTGCGTCCGCGTCCGGAGACGATTCAGGTGGTGGAATGAGGTCCGTGGGTCTGTGGGTCTGTGGGTCTGTGGGTTGGTTTGAAGGTTGTTTTGATCCGGCGTCGTGCCCTTCGTGCCTTCGTGGTTCCCTCCCCTCCCAAACCTTTCGTGCCCTTCGTGCCTTCGTGGTTCCCTCCCCTCCCAAGCCTTCGTGCCCTTCGTGCCTTCCCTCCCCTCCCAAACCTTCGTGCCCTTCGTGCCTTCGTGGTTCCCTCCCCTCTCCCGTTGGACTATTCTTCTATCCATAAAAGGAGCCAAACATGTCCGCCGTCCGATGGTTCATCTTTCTGCTCTCTGCGTGGCCGCTGCTCGCCCAGACCCAACTCCCCCAGCCCTGGCAGCTCAAACGAAAGAGCCAGGAACAGGTCACGAAGTATCTCGAGGTCGAAGCCCGGCGGCTGACCGACCGCGCCCGTCGGGAAATGGCGAGCCGTGAGGCATGGGAAACCGTCCGCCAGGAGCGTCTGGGAGAAATGCGCGACATGCTGGGCCTGGATCCCTTCCCCGCGCGCACACCGCTAAACGCCCGGGTCACGGGCATCATCGACCGCGGTGAATATACGATCGAGAAACTGGCTTTCGAGAGTCTTCCCAAAGTCTACGTCACGGCGAATCTCTACATTCCCAAGGCGGCCGAGGCTCCCCTGCCAGCCGTGATCTACGTCTGCGGCCACGCCTTCTCGGAGCACGGCAACAAGACTGCCTACCAGCGCCACCCCGTCACTCTGGCCCGCCACGGCTATGTGGCCTTGATCCTCGACTCGATCCAGATCGCCGAGACGTTCGCCCTCCATCACGGCATCCTCAACAACGAGATGTACGACTGGTATTCGCGGGGCTACACGCCGGCGGGAGTGGAAGTATGGAACGTCATCCGGGCGCTCGACTATTTGGAGACGCGCCCCGAGGTGGATAAGGAGCGATTCGGGATCACCGGGCGCTCGGGCGGAGCGGCGATGAGCTGGTTCGCGGGTGCGGTCGAGCCGCGCCTCAAAGTGATTGTCCCCATCATGGGCAACAGTACCTACGCCGCCAACGTCGCCGCCAACACGCAGCGGCTTCACTGCGACTGCATGTTCGCGGTGAACTTCCACCGCCACGACTTGATGCACCAGGGCGCTTTGATCGCCCCTCGTCCTCTGCTCATGGCCCACGGCCGACGGGACGCACTTTTCCCGGTCCCCGGCTACCAGGAATTCGAGGAAACCGTCGCCGGACTGTACCAGACCTACGGCGCCGCCGAACGCTTCGAGAATCTCGTCGTCGACTCGGGCCACAGGGACTCGGATTATCTCCGCATCGAAGCAGTGAAGTGGTTCGACCGTTGGCTCAAGCGGATCCCGGAGCGCGAGATCGACTCCTCTGTGGACGAGCTGCCCGCCGCAGAACTGTCGGTTTTCGGCGGGGCTCCGCCCGCCGACGCGCTCAACTACCGAGTCCATGAGATCTTCGCCCGGGGGGCCATTTCCTCCTCCCCGGATGGCTGGGGGGAGCGAAAGAGCGAGCTCGAAATGTTGCTCAAGGAGAAGGTGTTCCCGGACTCCGCGCAGGTTTTCAGCAAACCCGTTTTTCGCGTCGAAGCCGAAGAGGACGAAGTCCAATCCCTGCTCGTCGAAAGCGAGCCGGGAATCGAAATCGAGGCCGTGTTCCACGGCACCGAGGAACCCTCCCGCCCGGCGCTGCTCTACGTCGCATCCGACGCAGAGGACCTGCGCTCGGTGCGCGACACGTTGCGCCAGGTCGTCGGCAGAAACGCCGTATTGATCGTCTATCCGCGAGGAGTCGGCGAGGTGCCCTGGGAGAAGAAATTCTGGAAAGACACCCTGCGCAACGCCATGCACCTGGGCCGAACCGTCGACTCGATGCGCCTGCGCGACGTAGTGGCGGCAGTCGGCGTCTTATCCGAGCTGGCGCCCGGCAGCCCGATCACCTCGGCGGGCAACGGTGTTTCGGGCGTCTTGGCGCTCTACGCGGCCGTCCTGAGGTTGGATGTAGAACAGGTGATACTCATCGATCCGCCCGAGAGTCCGAGAGGCGGTCCGATCTTCCTCAACCTGGGACGTCACACCCGGCCGGCGGAAGTGGCCGCCCTGCTCGCTCCCCGCCGTCTCACCTTCTACGGTCACATCCCCGACGCGTACCGTTGGACGGTCGCCGCCTTCGAAAAACTCGGCCAGGCTGACAAGGTGACGCTCAGCATGAGCCTCGAAGCCTCTCTCAACAACCGCCCCGGCCACGCCTTCCCCTCCGGCCTTTAACCGGCGGTGCCGTGCGTCCCGGGGCCATGGCCCCCTACTTGGTTCATTGGTCCTGTCCGATATTGGCGTGCTGAAGATCGGACGGTTCGCCCCCGGCCGATCAAGGTCCCGCGACATCCTCCAGGAACCCCACTTGGTTCATTGGTCCTGTTCGATATTGTCTCTGCTGAAGATCGGACGGTTTCGCCTTCCGCCCCCTACTCCCGCAGATACTTGACCAGCTCCGACATCACTTCCGGGTCTTTCATCCGAACTGTCTCCTCGCGGCTGCGCGTCTCCCGCAGTCGCCGGATCAAGTCGATTCCCAGCAGATTGCCCGGGGTTTCCCAGAGAGTTTTTGCCTGCGGATAAAGGGGGGACAGCTCGGGGCGGGGCCGCCCCAGCTGGGTCCGGGCGGTTTCCCGGGCCGGCTCCAGAGCCTCGGCCTCAGGCTGAGGCAGGGGGATGTCCAGGGCCTCCGCGGCCAAGCTCGAGGAGAGGCCGTCGCGGAAGATCTCGAGAAACGGGGAGCGGGCCGTGCCGACCCAGAGCACCGCCTCGATCAGTTCCTTGAGCAGCGCCAACTCGGCGAAATCACCGTGAGCTTCGTAGCCCGCGGGGTTGACGATGGCGAATTGCTCGTAGAGATCGAGCTTGCAGTCGCAATTCTGGTCTCCCGGGGCGAGGGGGCGCGTCCAGAAGTCGCGGCTGGAAAACGCTTCCGGCGCGAATGCGTTGATCAGATAGATGTTGTAACTCCGCTGGTCCCCGAACCTGCGGCGCTTCTCTTCGACGGCTTTGGACGCCAACTCCGGGAATCGCCGGCTCATGGCGGCGGCGCCCTCCTGGCGGAGCGACTCGTAATGGCCGCGCAGCTTTTCGCGACGTTGCTCCGAAGGCTTTTCGGCCTGACCGTAGAGCCAATCCTGAAAGAGAAAGTAGTAGACGGGTTCGACTGTCGTATCCCAGTGCTGCAGGAAGGCGTCGAAATCGTTGGAAGCCGCCTTGGCGAGCAGTCCGCTGTCGATGTCGATGATTCCCGATTGTCGGTGCTCGGCCAATCCGGCGAAGGGCTTCCAGAGATCCGCGGCCATCACCCTGTGGCCAGCGGCCTGGCCGCGAACCAGGTACTGGACGTGACCGAAGACCCAGTCCCCTTCCACACGGTCTTCCCGGCGCGACAGCGTCAACCGAAGCGGCACCGCCTTGTTGGCCACCAGAGTGAACTGGAGCTTGAGCGTCTCACCCTCGAATGCGACCGACTCGAGGTCCATGGGGCGGGCGTCGCTGTCGTAGACGACGATCTTCTCGGGGTTCGCCTTGGGGATCAAAACATGGTGAAGTCCGTCGACTTTGTCTTTGTGAGTCCGAGTGATGCGCCACAATCCGGACCAGTCGGCGGCCTCCAAAACTCCAAAATGGAAGAAAAGAAGAGCGATGAGAATGAGCCTGGATATCATATCCGCAGGCTAACACAAGAACCTAGGCGGATGCAGGCCGTAGCGCCAGGAATAGAAGAGTGCAGATCGGACCAATGTATCGGGGCTTCCCTCTCGGACTGCCCCTCCTCTGCGAACCTCTGCGGCTCCGCGTCCTCTGCGCTGCGCTGAACCCGGCTGCGCATACGGCGACTGACCTTTCTCGCGAAGCCTCACTGGCCAAGAAATTGAGGTTTGGGCGACTGTCGCCGCTTTGCATTAGCGGGGGATCTGCCCCCCTCGACACCGCGCTCTGGCCGCTTGCATCCCGGCAGGCCCTCACCGTCGGTCGCTTTCTCCAACCCATCGGGTTTGCGTCACACGCCGTGCTCACGTACTTTTTGCACATCGCGATGCCGAAAACCGCCTCGTCCGTCCTTCAAGCACTCCGGATGAGCGGAATAAAAAGGTCTCAGACTGAAACCATGAACCCAACCACAATCACCCTCTCCGACGGACGAGCCCTCGGTTTCCAATGCCTCGGCGATCCTGAAGGGCGTCCGCTTTTCTGGTTCCACGGCACTCCGGGCTCCCGGCTGGTGCTGGCGGCAGACGACGCCCTGGCGCGCATTCCGGGCATTCGTCTGATTCTCCCTGACCGGCCCGGATACGGCCTCTCCGATCCCAAGCCGGAGCGCCGCCTGATGGATTGGGCGGCCGACGTCGCGGAGCTGGCGGATCGTCTTGATCTGCAACACTTCGGCGTGGCCGGCGAGTCGGGAGGCGGACCGCACGCCCTCGCCTGCGCCTGCGCCCTGCCCGATCGAGTGACACTGGGTCTTGTGCTGAGCTCGCCTTCGCCTGCGGGGTTCCCGGCCGCCACTCGAGGCATGTCGCTGGGCAACCGCCTGGGAATCTTGGCCGGCCGCTACGCACCCTGGACGGTCCGCTTTCTGATCCGCAACCAGGCTGCGGCTTTCCTCAAAGACCCCACCCGTTTCGTGGCGGCGGTCGGACGCCAGATGGCCCGTGCCGACCAGAGGCTCTTGGAGGACGAGACCTACCGCCGCCTTCATCCGCGATTTCCGCGAGGCTTACCGTCAAGGCGGCGACGGACATGTCGTCGACGGCGCCCTGGCGCTCACAGCCGGAGACTGGGGCTTCCGCCTGTCCGAGATCAGGGTGCCCGTGCACCTCTGGCACGGACTCGACGACAAGCTCGTCTCCCTGGCCATGGCCCGGCACCTGGCCGCCGAGATCCCCGACTGCACCCCCCATTTCATCGAAAACGCCGGACACCTCCTCGCCGACCACCCCGAAGTCATCGCCGAGATCCGCAGACTTCTCCCTTGATTGGGGGCCGCTTCGCCTTCTCAAATAGACAGGCGTAGCTTGATCCTCCCAGGCAAGAAGACTACAATTATGGTCCTGACGCGATGGTTCGACGCGGCTTCCGATTCGAGTATGCGCCTATTGCCCGAGAACAGTTGAGGGTGATCGAACGGAAATATCATGCTCTGATCCGCAGAGGGATCGAGAGACTTCTGAAGCACCATCCGGACCGGGAGTCCAAGAATCGAAAACCGCTGACCCAGCCCGCCTCGCTGGAGGCGACGTGGGAATGCCGATTTGGGCCCCAGAATCGATTTCGGGTTTTCTACGAGGTCGATTACGAGGGCCGGCAGGTGATGATACTGGCGATCGGCGAGAAGCGCCGGAACCGTCTTCGAATCGGCGGAGAGGAGTTCGAGCTATGAGGATCGTTTCGATCGCCGAGGCCAAGGCAAAGCTGAGCGCCTATATCAAAGCCAGCAAGGAGGGTCCGATCGTGATGACCCGCAATGGGAGTCCCGTGGCGGTGATTCTCTCGGTGGAAGATCCGGACGAGCTGGAACGCCTGCTCCTCGCCCATTCTCCACGCTTCCAGTCCCTGCTCAAAACGGCGCGCGATCAGCTCAAGTCCTCGACGGGTATTCGCCACGACGACTTTTGGAACGAACCCG
>JBFGHF010000199.1:0-7120 GCA_041578355.1 Acidobacteriota bacterium | reverse complement strand
GGACTGATCTCCAGCGACCCGTCCCCCGCCGTGATCGAGTGGGTGGGTGAAGTGGCTCGGGGAGTGCTGAATCATCTCTCCAAGCTGGACGAGCTGACCGAGGCGGCGCGGCATGTCTTCGGCCACTCCGCTCTCAGCGAAGACGCCCTCGCGGAACTGTCCGGCGACGGGACCTCCGACGTGATCCAGGCGTTTCGGGGCATCGCGCTCAAAACCGACCTGATCGACGCCGAGGCTTATCGGGCCGCTGTCGCGGCGGTCAAGGACAAGACCGGGCGCAAGGGCAAACAGCTCTTCCATCCTTTGCGCTTAGCCTTGACCGGTGAGAGTTCGGGCCTGGAGTTGGAGCGACTTGTACCCCTGTTGGAAACGGGCAAGCATTTGTCTCTGCCGGTCCCGATCGTGGGTGTGGCTGAGCGCTTGGCGCTGGTCTTGGCGGCACTGGAAAAGAGCCGAAGGTGATCCCGGTCTTCAGGGTTTACCATGAATCGCGGTGGACGCGGGGAACTCCCGGTCTCGGGAATCGGCAAGCAGCAGTCCGCTGCCGGGCGGTGCATCCTCCGCAACCCTCTGCGATCCAGCCACGGGGAAACTCGACCGACAGATGTTATCGATCCTTGGATACGCCGACCGAAGCGCCTTGATTCTTAGCGCGGCACTGGTTTTCGTCACGACGATGCCTTTGTCGGGAGGGGAACTGACACCGCTCGGTTTGCCGGTTTCGGTTTGGGACCACGCCGGGGGCCCGGTTTCGGGTCTGACGGCCGCTGATTTTCAGGTTTTTGAGAATGAGATCGAGATCCCCCTCCTCTCGGTCGAGGAGTCCTCGGCCGAAAGCCCTCTCCAAGACCTCTTTTTCATTGTCTATCTGGGTGAAGATCTTGACTTCCGCGAGCTGTTCCGAGCCCGCCGGGCGCTGGGCGCCTGGTCGCGCTCCCTGGCCGGCGGCGGTCAGGTGGCGGTGTTCCGAAGCGGCGCACTTTCCCGGTTTTCGGGCGAGGAAACGGAGCTGGCGCAAATGCTCAACTTTTTCGGCTCGACTGGCGATCGCTTCGGCTTCGACCCACCCGAGCCGAACCTTCGGAGGCCGGCTTGGTTTCGCGAACTCGCCGCCTCCAACGCCGCCCCCGATCTGCTCAAGCGGCAGTTGGACGAAACGCTCGGACGGGGTACGCTCGGCAGTCTCGACGTGGCCCTGGGAAAGCTCAAGCATCTCTCCGGTCGAAAGATCCTGCTCTATCTGAGCCGCACCCTCCCGCCCAGCGACAATCCCGCCGCTCAAGACCGCGAGTGGCTCATCCGCTCGCTGAGCGACTCCCAGGTGAGCCTTTTCCTGCTCAACGGTGGGCGAAGACCCTCGCCGGACGCCCTGCGAGACATTGCGGTCAGGACCGGAGGGGGAGTCGTCTCGGGGAACAGTCTCGGCGAGGCGCTCGATCGGATTGCCACAGCAGGGCGCCACTATTATCGGCTGTGGATTGAGAGCCGGGCGGCCCTGGACGCCCGCTACCGCAAACTCGTCGTGCGAAGTGTTCGCCAAGAGGTAACGATTCGGCAGCCGGATGGACACTTCGCCACCCTTCCCGACGGGAGCGACTTGGCCGGCAGGACCTTTCTAACCGCTTTGCACGGGGCCAAAGATTTCCTTGACCTGCCGTTGGAGATCACCGCTCGCCTGGTCGCGGACTTCGGTCCGCCTCAGGTCGAGATTCGCTTGTCTTTTCCGTTCCGCAGTCTGGAATCGGAGAAAACAACCGAGCCCGTGGCCGATCCGGGGTTTTTTCAAACGGTGCGAGTGTTCGCCGGGGTGTTTGACAGTCGAGGGGCTTTGCTGGCCTATCTTGACCGGGGTTACTCGGTTCGACTGAAATCGGATCAGATCGGCCAAGCAGATTCCACGCAACTCGCTTTTGACGGAAGGATCCCTCTCGATCAAGGGGCAAATCCCCACCGAGTTGTGGTTGTTCTGATCGCCGGCCAAAACCGCCAGATCGCTGTCAAGGAAGTGAAGGTGGCGCGGCCTTCCAGGCTGCGCTCCGAATCCCTTTTTTACTTTTCCGGAGCACAGGCAAGGATGCCTGCGCCACGTCCCTCTCCTACTTTTCCGGAGCACAGGCAGGGATGCCTGCGCCACGTCCCTCTCCTACTTTTCCGGAGCACAGGCAAGGATGCCTGCGCCACGTCCCTCTCCTGCTTTTCCGGAGCACAGGCAAGGATGCCTGCGCCACGATGCGTTCAGGGGCCGATGATAAAGCCGATCCGTTCGATGTCGAAGGTGCGACTGGTGTGATCGATGGCCTGCAGCTGCAGTGTGTAGGCCCCTGGCTCGAGGCTCGACAGAGGAACGGCCGTGCCGTAGTCGGCACGCATTGCGTCGGTGTTCTCGATGAGCCGAGAGTCGAGCCGGCCGACCACTGCGCCGTCGCGGATGAAGTTGGCGTTGAGAGAGACCTGTGCTCCGCCGGCAGGCAGCCAGAGTTGCATGAAGAGGAAGAGGACGTCCTCCTTCTGAAAATGTTGCCTCTGATCGGGCATGAGCCGCAAACCCTGGAAGACCAAACCCTCGCCGACCGGCATCGATTCTTCGTTCTCTTGAGGCGGAACCATCTCCACGCGGCTGGTGAGGATCGTTGCCCCGAATTCGAGCTTCTCGGGCAAGTGCGAGACCAGTTCGAGCTCCTTCTCGGCGATCGCCGTCTGATCGGTTGCGGATGGCTTGGCGATCACTCGAAGCTTGTAGGAACCGTCGGGAATCGAGAATGAAGTGAGGTAGAAGGCGTCAAGACCAGTCGACGCGGCGGGCACCGAAACGGAATCGATAAACTCGTCGACCACCCCGTCCCCAGCGTCCAGGACCACGGCATAGATGTCGACCCTGGATTTCGCCAAGTCCCCTGTCGGAAGGTGGAGACGAACCGGTACCAGCCAGTCGCCTCCCCCACGCTTGACGGGGCGCCCGGAAAGAGCCAATTCCATAGCTCCGAAACGGATGTCGGATTGAATCGATTGCCGCAACTCCGCCATCACCTCTCGGCGTCGCTGCAGCTCGGCTTCGCGCTCCTCGAGCAATTCGCCGGGCGAGCGAAAGATGTCTTGCATATAGCGAGCGGTTTCACCCACCCCGGCCGTCGGCAAGTCGGCCCCCGTGTCATTGATCAGTGCCGGCGGACCCGCCATGACCAGTTTGTAGCGAACGTCGGCTTCCAGCCAATTGGGATCGGATGCGGGGAAGAACTGGCGTGTGAATTGATCGGCTCGGTCTTGCGCGGTCTTGGATTCGCTCAGTGCGAAATCTTTGCGGCTGAAGGTGCTGGAGGGCTGGAAAATGAGTCGGACTTCCCCTTTGTAGTATTTGGCATTGTGGTTCTGGTGATATGTCCAGACGATGGTGTTGGGGCTGCGGGCCGTGGTGGGTAGCTGCCGGGTTGGGCTGATCGCCGAGCGCGACCGGAAGAACGATTCTTTATCGGGCGGCCCGTGCAACAGATAGACTCGCCCCCGGTCGGTTTTCCAGCCCGGGATGCCTTCCCGAAACATCTTTCGGACAAAGGCCAGGCGCCGGTAGTGTTCCTCCTTGTACTCGTTGCGCTCCGTAGACGGGGTCGGGTCTCGGCGCTGCCAAAACTCCTCGATGAAGGCATCGCGATGGGCGTCGTTCAGCAGTGCCTCGAATTCCTCTTTCTCGGCATTTGAGATGATCCAGACGACTTCCTGGTTGAGCCACCGCTTGTGCTTTTCGGAAGCAAGTAGGGCGGGGGACGCCAGGATCAAAGCCAGGGTCAGAAGCCCGGCGAAAGTCGCGGGGACGGAAGCGGCGCCGGAGAGACGAAACCTCAAGACTCGATTCGCCATGGGTGGGAAATCCCTCTCGCCAGCCTGGATGTCTACAGTTGTACAGGAAACCCGTGGCGGCGTCCAGGAAAGTACGAAGTTCTATTCGGGTCTCAGGACGAGTCCTGCTAGCCGGGTCTCGTGCAGGCTTGCACCATGCGAAAAAAGCTGTGCGCCAGGGGGCCCACAGAGCCACGCACAACCCCTTTCTTTTTCCGCATCTGTTGACTGCCGAGCAGCAGCTCCAACAGGGAGCTTGTCTTGGTAGTCTACAATCAAAAGGGATTTTCCAGAATCAGGTCAGGGGGACCGGTAATCGTGCGATGACTCAGGTGAATGATTGGTTTGATTTCGTCTCACGAGATAGTCTGGAAACCATGGCGCCCGGGTTCTTTGAATTCTTGCGGGATAAGTGTCAAGAAGAAAGGTTTTCAATCGTCTGCGAGAAACGCGAGTCCCTGAACCGGAACGGGACGTACTACTTATTTAAAATCGAAGAACTACGCGTGATCTTGCATGAAGATGATTCCGAGAATGGACGGTTTGTTGCGCTCTGGGACGAGGGCCACGAAGAGGATGAAAAAGTGTACGTTCTGGAGGTTCGTCTGGAATCTATCGACATCGAACCCAGAAAGGGTCTGAGCATTCCGATGCTGATAGACGAATGTCGCAGTTATTTTGAAACTCTTCATTACCGGATCTTGGAGCAGTAGGCGAAGCACAACAAAGCAGACAGCTCATAGTCCATGGGCGAAGGCTATTCGCACGCGGTGATACTCGACTTCGAAGCGACCTGCGATCGCCTCGTGCCCCTCCGCCCTCGCGAAATCATCGAGTTCCCGTCCGTATTGTTGTCTCTCTCTACTCGGCAAGAGGTCGATGAATTCGAATCTTTTGTGCGACCCCACCACAATCCCGTGCTGACGGAATTCTGCATCGAGCTCACGCACATCCGGCAGGCGGACGTGGACGGAGCGGACCTCTTCCCTGAAGTCCTACGCGCTCACCGAGCCTGGCTCGATCGTCATGGCCTCGATGAGAAAAACGCGCTGATCGTGACTTGCGGAGACTGGGACTTGGGTACGATGTTTCCGGCCCAATGTGCGGTCGCCGTCCCCCCGATCGAAGACCTGCCTCCGATCTATGTTCGATGGCAGAACCTGAAGCGAGCATTCTGCCAAGTAACTGGACGGCCCAAGGCCTCCGGGATGGCCGGCATGCTGAGGGAACTGAATCTTCCCCTGCAGGGTAAGCAACACCGAGGAATAGATGACTGCCGGAATCTCGCCAGACTCTTTCTGGCGCTCCTGGAGCGCGGTGCGGCGGTTGGAGCTACCTCGTTCCTGCCCGGGACCAGATACCCTCCGCTGACTCTTGTCCTTCGGCATGACGACCGGGTCGAAAGAACTCAGCTCAAGAAGCGGAGCCTGTCGGCTCTGACCAAGCTTGCGGGCAGGCTCTTCAAGCGTCAGTTCAGCAAGTTCCGCCGGCGAGATGGATCAATCCTGTCCGGGGACCGGGACCTGCTGCGGATCAGATCGGGAGAGGAAATCACGGTCTCGTGATCATGGGGTGTTCTGACTGCACGTACACGCGCTACCATCATTGACGAAAAACCGCAATCGAAGTATGTCGGACCGGGAAATCGATCTCCGTATCAAGAGCCTTCTCAAGAACAAAGAAAACATTGCGGCCGCAGTAGGCCCGGGCGGTTGGACTCTATTTCATATCGCTGCTGACGATGGTGACCTTCAGTTGCTGCGCCGACTGGCCGAATTGGGGGCGGATCCGAATCGGCCCGACGATTATGGTCAGACAGCTCTTCATATTGCGGTCGATGCTGATGTCGATGGTGCGACCCAGTCCAACACCGAGGTCGATTTTCAAACGGCCGAGCTGCTTCTTTCCTTGGGAGCCGACCCCACAATCGCCGACAACTCCGGCAAAACCCCGGTCGACTGGGCCCATGAACACGCCCCGGTCCTAGGGGAGAAGTTCTTGGCCCTTTGCGGAGACAGGGTCCGAACTCGGTTCAAAGATAAGGCCGGTCCGGACTCCTCAGGGACGTGAACGCCCTTTCCGCGCCTGCGCCGGGCGCGCACATCCCATTCTCTGACCGTCCAACGCAAGGCGCAGTACCATGGGAAGCATGTCGAGGATGAGACAAGAAGGTCGCGAATGGCTGCGCGCTCTTGCCGAGTTTCGAGGACATTTTGTGCTTCAGACCCCTGCGGGTCGGTTTCAGCAACATCGCTGGCGGGATTTTGCTGCTTTCATGGAGAAGACGGTGTGGCGGTTGGTTCGGGCATCCGACGAGTGTTGGCATTTTCCTCTCGCCAACTTGAAACCGGCGCCCACGGCAGATCAGATCCTGGAAGCTGTCGGCCGCAAAGAGCGTATTCTTGTCGATAGGGCTTGTTCCTCCGAAGCAGTGAAGTTCTGGAGCGGACGGAGAGGCAGTGTGGTCATCGTCGTTGACGCTGAACGCTTTGACGCCGAATTGGTGTTTCCTCACTGTGAAGATCCGAGCGTAATCAGCAACCTCGGTGCGGCTTATCAGAAGTCGGCGATGGGCTTTGTCGAGCGAGTCGTTCAAGAGAAGCCGGATCACCTCGTGTTTGGGCTGGGGCGGGGAAGTGTGGACTCGGGGTTCGGGTTCATCACGGTTTTCGCCGCGCCCCGGTTACTCGAATCGACCCTCGATCTGGCCGCCCGGCATTGCCACTTCACGCCCCGCTATCTTCGAGGTATGAACAGTCCATTGACTGCCGAAGATCGAGCCTATCTGGACAAGCTGAGACAGGGCCCGCCAAAGAAAAAACACCGTTACACGGGACGGATACCGCCTTCAAAGTTGCTCTTGGAGCTTCCCAACTGGAGATACGCACTGGACGAAGAAGGAGAGGAGGGTCAAGACGAAACCACGATCAAGCCCGACGAAATCCAAGAACATATCGGCGAGTACACCTGTTACACGGCGGCCGACGCGGAAGTCCCCGGAGGCAAAAAAGTCCCGGCCCTCTTGGGCGGTTACGGGTTTCTGGACCGGGGCCTCGAGCATATCGAGACGTTGGACGTCTACCGGGGTCGCAAGCCGTGGCGCATCGAACTGTGCGGGGGCGAATCGTGGCAGCCCGACCCCAATGCCGAGCAGACCCGCCAACCGGGCGACAAGCGAAACTTTCCCATGACGGTCGAAAGCCGGCTTCCACTGCCTGCCGGCGGCCCCCGGCTCCGATTCACGTTGCATCCGGACGGCCAACTGGAACGTCGCCCTGAAGATTAAACT
>JBFGHF010000198.1:0-7138 GCA_041578355.1 Acidobacteriota bacterium | reverse complement strand
CAAAGCTCGTGGGCCTCGAACTTCCCTTCCTTCTTGCGGATTTCGATGGCCCGGCTGCCGTCCGAGTAGGCCTGCGACTCGAAGAGGATGTTGTCGGGACCCCAGTTGGGAGTCGTCATGACGATCCCGGCGTCTCTGGAAAGCTCCATTTGCCAGAGAATCTCGCCGTTGAGGGGATTCAGTCCCAGCCGCTGATTGGACATGGCGACGATCAGCAAGTCCTCTCCGTCCACCGAGGCAAGGATCGGAGAGGTGTAACTGGCCCGAAAGCTCCCGGTCTTCCAGACCGTCTCACCGCTGGCCTGCTCGAAGGCGACGACGCCGTGATCCTCGCCGCCCACCGGGAGGATGACGAGGTTTTGGTAGGCGATCGGACTGGCCCCGTAGCCCCGGCCCATGTGACTGGCGCCGGCCTCGGCCATCAAATTCCGCGACCAGGCGATCTCGCCGCTCTGCTTGTCGAGCGCAGTGAGAAGGACCGTGCTGCTGACGCTGAAGAGCTTGCCGCCAGCCAACAGGGGAGTCGAGATCGGGCCGGGCCCCATCTGCAGGTTCATGTTCTCTTTGGAGGGCGCGTCGTAGCCGGTCGCCCAGATCGTTTCGCCGGTCGCCGCGTCCAGGCAAACTGCGACGTCCTGGTCGTCGCCTCTGTGCAGGGAATAGAGCTTTCCGTCCTCGAAGAGAATCGAAGAATAGCCGTCTCCAAAAGGCCGGGACCAGATTTCGGGAGGTCCTTCCTCGGGCCACTCGGTCGAGAGAGCGCCCGAGGGAACCGAAAAGTCCCGATTCGGCCCTCCCCACTGCGGCCAGCCGGCCAGCAGGAAGCTTCCGCTCAGGAGAAGAAGCGCCAGTGACGTGAAAAGGGGTTTTTGTGAGTTGGCCGGTCGGCCGTTCCGGATGCCGTCTTCTTGCATTTTCGAGGAGCCTCGCCGGTTGGTTTTCTGGGGCAGAGAGGGTTTCGAGTTGGTGTCAGCAAGACCCTCATGGTAGCAGACTCGGGTCCTCGGTCAGTGGTTGTGAGTCAGCCCGCGGGCATCCTTGCCCGCAACTCCCCCGCGCCTACCCCAATCCCCGAAACAGCGACGCCACGACGAAGCCCAGATAGTTCCCCACGGCATATCCCATCAAGCCGACGGCGATTCCGGGCAGGAGCTCTTCGGAATAGCCGCGGGCGCTGGCCAGCGCCAAGGCGGAGCCGGCCCCTCCCACGTTGGCCTGGGAAGCGACCGCCAGAACCGAGGGTTTGAGCCGGCAAAGCAGGCCCAGCCCGAAAATGACCAGGCCGTGCATCGCCACGGTGATCACCGCGAAGTAGAAGACGGCGGGTCCGATCACCACGATGTTCGCGATCACCGACTGGGCGCCGTTGGCAGCAAGGAAGAGCAGCAACAAGTAATTGCCCAGGAGCGGTCCGCCGCCGAAACTTCGAATCAGAGGGATCTGGGCGGCCAAGACGGCGAGGGTGGTCAACCAGAGGACCTGGGGGATGGCGGGCAGGGCGGCAGCCAGCTTGGCGGAGAGCCAGACCAGCGAAACCGACATCGTCACCAGGGCCGCGATTTCCGTCAGGTGCAGCGGTCCCTCTGTTGCCTTGAGGCTTTGTTCCAGCGTCCCCTTCTTCTCCGCCTCCTCACTCTTCCCATTTGCGGACACGGTTCCTTTGCCGAGAAGGACGGGCACGGCCAGACAGGTCATCATCCAAAACGCGGTGACGGTGACGTCCGCCGCCACCGCCGCGCTGAAAAGATCGCTCGAGGTCTCGAAGGCCCGGCCCAAAGCGGCGAAGTTCATCCCGCCTCCCGTATAGGTGCCGGTGTATTGTCCCGCCAACTTCCAGGTTTCCGGCCCGATGCTCGGGGCGAGCAGCAGGGCCGCCGCCGTGGCGCCCAGCGCCGTCCCAAGCGCTCCCAACCCGAAAGCCGCGATCATGCCGGGCCCGGCGCGCAGGATCGAGCGCAGGTCCACGCCCATCAGAATCAGCACGATCGAGAGGTTGACGCCCCAACTCGAGAGCCAGTCGTAAACCGGGGAGCCGTCGGGGAGAAGCCCGACGTTGGACAGGACCATGGCGAGCAGGATTCCCACCAGCGCCGCACCCAAAGCGCGGAACAGCTTGAAACGCCCCTCCAGAAAGAGGGCCAGGAGGACCACCGCCGCCAGGATGGAACTGATTGCAATCGGGTCGAGGATCATGGTTTTGCCGCTGACTGCCTGCCGCTTGCTGCTTGCTGCTTACATTGTCTAACCCCTGCTCAGCAGAAAGCTCTTGTAAATCCGTTCCCTTCGCAGAAAGCTCCGGAAGAGCCGCGTCCCTTCCACGGCGGCGAACTCCTCGATAGCGTTCCGCAACAAACGTCCTGCAGACTCATCGATGAGCGCCTTCTTACGCGACGAATCGATCCGCAGCGCTTGCAGCACGTTGTCCGTGATGTCTCGGTCCTCGAGCAGTTGCAAAGGGCAGTCCGCCAATTGTCGGCGCAACGCTCCGATGGCCTCGCGGTGGCGAAAGTCCGCATAGAGGAAATGGCCGCCGGGCCGCAACACCCGGGCGACTTCTTCGAGAAAAGACTCCATCGACCCGTAACAATGAGAGGCTTCCACATTGACCACGGCGTCGAAAGAGGCGTCCTCGAAGGCAAGATCCTCGGCGTCGCCGACTTGAAAAGAAAGTCCTTCGACCGAGTGGCAGCGGCGGCAGAATTCGACCGCGTTGCCCGAAAAATCCACACCGGTCATGCTGCGGGGCTGCAGATAACGACGAATGTAGGAAGCCCCCCCACCCCGGCCGCTGCTCACTTCGAGGACATCCCGCCCACGGACGTCCACTTGGCTGGCGACGTAGTGGTAGAGCTGGATGCAGTAGCGATCGACCTCGTCGCCCTCCTCCAACGGCAGCTTCTCTTCGTTGTCCGGGACAAACCCGTAATTCATGAAGGTCCAATCGCACGCCGGGTGAGCGGAAGCCAGATACTGGTAGGAGCGCTTCCAAAACAACCTCCGCAGAGGCGGAAAGCCGAGCGGAATCCCGAGAATGAGTCTGGAGAGCACGGCTGCCCAGGATAGCGCCTATTGGTGCATTGGTCCATTGGTCTATTGGTCCATGGGTCCATTGGTCTGTGGTCGGTGGGTGTTCACGCTGAAAGCGTGACAGGTTCAGCCCGGGGTAAGCCCGCCGAAGCCTCGGCGACGGCGGGCGCCACCCCGGGTACACCGTCCCTACGACACCAACGCTGAAAGCGTTGCACCCCGGGGACCGAGGAGGGGGTCCATGGGTCTACTGGTCCCCGGGAGGCCGGGTGGGAGGCGCTCTGCGTCCCTCCGCGGATCCACGCCCCTCGGGGGATCCGCGCCCTTTCGAGGTGGAATTCCCACGCACCACCCGAAAATGCGGATTTTTTCGCTTCTTGTGAAACACTCTCACCCTCAACTCGTAAATGCTAAAAAATTCGCACAAATGAAAGGAGCGAAACAAATGCTGAAAAACACGAACATTCTGCGAGGGTTGCTGGCTCTGATCCTGCTGACGTCGACCGTCCCGTTGGTCTGGGCACAGGCGGAGGAGGAGTTGGACTCGATGTTCGACGACCGTCCCTGTTGCCGGGTGATTCCTCCTCGCCGGGTCCTGACGCAGGTACTGGAGTTGGACGACGCTCAGCTCGAGCAGGTGGCGGCGCTGGCTCAGGAGATCGCGGCCACCGTAGGCCCCCTGCGCGAGGAGCTGCGCATGCTTATCGACGACTTGAAGGCGGAGCTGGGATCCGCGGATCCCGATCCTTGCCTGGTGGGAGACCTGGTGATCGCCATCCGCAACTTGAAGATCGAGATCTGCCGGACCGTCCACTCCTTCGAAGGCGACTTCAACGCCATTCTGACGCCCGAACAGCTGGAGAAGTGGCTCGAGATCAAGCCTCACTTCTGCAAGCGGCGCAAGCACCGCGGCGGGAATGACGGTGGAGAAGACCGAGGGTAAGCCCCGAGCAAGGTGGCGCAGCCTTCCAGACTGTGCTCCGGAAAAAGCGGCGCAGCCTTCCAGGCTGTGCTCCGGAAAAACCCTGTTCCCTCGAGCACAGGCAGGATGCCTGCGCCACTTCAGATCCCGTGACAGATCTGGCAGGTTCCAGCGCGCCGTACTGCGTCGGTCCGGTGCCGGTCCTCATCGTAAGGAAAGAGCTCGGAGTGGCAGCTCACGCACGACAACCCGCGCTCGCGGACAACACCGTGGGAGAGTTCGAAGTGGAGGTAGCCTGTGCGTTCTTCCTCGAGAAGCTCTTCCAGACCGTGACAGGCGGAGCATATCGCATCGCTGCTCTCCGCCAGGCCTGGATCGGGGGGATCCGAATCGACCGCGGGCTGACTGACAGGTGACAGTTCGGCTTTCCAGCCCAACTCGGCCAGCAACGTCCTTCCCGCCACCCTCCCGGTCACGATCGACGGGCCCAGAAACGTCCCCTCCAGTCCCGCTCTGCCGTTGATCCCGGCCAGTCCCGAGGCCTCACCCGCGGCCAGCAGGCCGGGGATGACGCGGCCCTGTTCGTCCAGGGCCCGGCTTTGCCGGTCGACGCGGATTCCGCCCATGCTCTTTCGCGCCAGCGGGTACATCCGGATGGCGTAGAAGGGCGGCTTGGAGATCGGCTGCACTTTTGCACAAGGATCGTCCGACTCGTGGCCGGGACGAAAACGCTGAAAGTCGGCGTCCTCTCCGTTTTGCACAAAACGGTTGAAGCCATCGACAGTCCTCTTCAGCGCGTTCGGCGGAAGCCCGGCCTGAACGGCCAAATCCTCCAGCTCCGCCGCTTCTTCCACCAAGTCGGGGTCGGCGAAGATCAGCTTGTCAATCTTCTCCTTGGTCCAACCCGAACCCGAGACGCGAAAACTCTCTCGCCCCCGCCGGTCGAGAATCCACCAGTGGCTACCACCGGGTTGCCGCAGGAGCGCCGGGAGTGTGTATTTGTCGGAAAGACACTCGTTGACGAATCGTTTCCCCTCGGCGTTGACCCAAAGCGAGTCGGTATAGAGCACGTTGATTCCCCGGACGCCCTCTTCGTAGCGCGGATCGGGCAGACCCGTCACATAGTTCCACTGGTGGTCGAGTCGATGAAAACCCGAACCGACCTCGGCCGCCAGATCGAGGCCCGAACCCTGCGAGTTCCAGCCCGAGCCGGCGAGGATGCGTTCGGGAAAACGAAGTTCCGGGTTCCAGTTGCGGCGGACTCTTTGCAGGTTGCTCTGGAAACCTCCGCTGGCGACCAGAACGGCCGCTCCCCGAAAATCGCTGATCTCCTGGCTGCGGACGTTGCGCGCCCGAACCCCGACCACGCGGCCATCTTCGAGAAGCAGTTCTTCGCCTCGGGTGTTCCACCGGAAGGCGACCCGGCCGCTGCGCAGACATTCGAGATAGAGGGGCGTAACCAGACCCAAGCCGCGCCCGGTCGGTTCGTGGAATCGGAGAACGCTGTTGCCCGGAAAGTGCAGCAGACCGTGGAAGTGGACGCCCATGGCCGTCATCCAGTCGTAGATCTGTTCGCGCGAGTTGTCCACGTAGTAGCGGACCCATTGGCGGTCGTTGTCTTCCCCCCACTCGATGAAGTCCCGGTAAGCCAGATCGGTGGCGTCCTCGATCCCCAGGCTGCGTTGCAGAGGGCTGTCGACGATCGACACGCCGCCGTGGGCCATCACGGCGTGGCCGCCGAACACCGAGGAGATGTCGAGCACCAGGGCGGTGCCGCCGCCTCGCGCCACCTCCAGCGCCGCCGAGAGTCCCGATATACCGGCGCCCACGACGATCAGATCGGCGTCGCGGTCGGCCGTGATCTCGGAGGGTTCCGGAGCGCACGCTTGCAGACCCAGGGCCAGCAATAAAGCGGTTACATGCCTTCCCATCTGGGTTGCTCCGGTCATCTAGCGGTTCGGTCCTCCGATCGGAGCGAGTATACTGGGCACCGTCGGGAAAGTCGTCGCAATGGGCGGAAAAACTCCGTCGTCCCCGTCTTGTTCAGGCTGCTTCCCTGCTGAAGTTCCCGTAGAGCGGCCGCTGGCGGAACACAGCCTTCCAAGCTGTGAGATGCTTTTCCGATGGTGCGGATTGACAGGCAGGGATGCCTGTCTTCCCTCGCAGACCCGATTCCCGGCAAACACGCCCGAACGGTCGGAACACAGCCTTCCGGGCCTGTCAAATTCCTTCTCCAAGGTGCGGATTGACAGGCAGGGATGCCTGTTTTCCCTCGCAGACCCGATTCCCGGCAAAACGCGCCCGAACGGTCCGAACACAGCCTTCGGGCCAAGGATTCGGGAAAAGGTCAAATCTTGCGGAGAAGCAGCAACGACAGGAAGGCCGGCGCGTAGGCGATCAGCCAGCAGACGAAGTTGTAGAGGTAGTCGGGCGGCTGCGAATGATCGAACCAGATCCCTGAAATGGCATAGAAGGCGATTCCGGAAAGGAGAGCGGCCGCCACACCTCGCGAGAGAGCTCGGGCTCCCGGCTCCGGGGAAGGAAGTGTCCGGTTGGCCAGCAACCCCAGCAGGATCCAGAGGAAGACCCACGAAACGAACATGGCGCTCATTCGCAAAAAGGGCGCCAAGGCATAGAAGGAAAGGGCGGCCAGCAGGCCGGCGGCAGGACCTCCGAGAACGCCCCGGATCAACGCAGAGCGGCTGCCGCCCAGCCACCCCAGATAGACGCCCAGCAAGAGGAAGAGCAGAGCGCCGTGGATCAGGCCCGCGACAGCGGTGTGTCGCACCGACCAGTAGTCCCAGATCCAGTCTCCGGCGGTGCTGGCCGAGGCCAGCAGAAGCGCACCGATCAGAGCGTAGAGCCAGCCGCTTCGATGAAGGTGATTGGGGGGCATTTTGTCCCTAGTCCTTAATCAGACGATCTCATGAACACGCCAACGTAAAGAGGTCCACCAGGCTGAAGGCGTGACAGAGCGTGGCCTTATCGGGGCAAACCGTCCCCCACAGCATTCAGCCGACTCAACATCGAGCCCATCGCGTTGCTGTAATTTCGAACCCGTGTCCGTATTCGATCACGATTACGATTACGATTACGAATACGAGTAAAGGCGGACCCCACAAACCTACAAACCTACAAACCCACAAACCCACAAAACCAAACCTACTGCGCCCCCTCCTCCACTTCCGT
>JBFGHF010000197.1:0-7155 GCA_041578355.1 Acidobacteriota bacterium | reverse complement strand
TTCCGGAGCGCAGCCTGGAAGGCTGCGCCACTCTTTTCAGGGTTGGGCGACCGGCAGAGTGGCGAATTGGCCGGGTCGCGTCTGGATGGCGGTAGCGGTGATCTCACCCGTGAAGCGAACCTCGAGCAGGCCCCTCAGATCGCTGAAGTCGAGCACCTGCCCCGCTTCGACCACCCAATCGAACTGGTTGACGAAGAGCGCTCGGTGACCGTGGGCCGGGAGGGTCAGTTGGGCCGAGGCGACTGAGGTTCGATCGGCGGTAAAGAGTCTGATTTCAAGCAGCGCCTCGGCACCCGATAGCTCCTGGACGGCGATTCCGGTATTGACGGATCCTTCCTCCAGACTGATCACGGGCGTCACCAGGCTTTGCTGGAAAGGTGGACTGCTGGCCACCCCGGCCACGCCCACACTGCCCGTGAAGAGAATCACGCCGGCCAGGGGCTGAGTGGAATCGACCGAGACCGAACCCGAAACCAGTTGCTGCTGCTCGGAGGTGTCCAGCGTCCGCAAAGCGCCGGGAGGGACCGTGATCTGCAACTCACCGGGAGCGGCCGCGCCGTTGACGGTCACGGTGGCGGGTTGACCCTGATCATCGCGAAATCGAATCGTGACGTCGGCTTCTTCCGAGAGATTGAGGTTGAGGAACAGGAGCCGGCTGTCGAGGCGGTCCTGGCCTTGGACTCCCGCCCCGAACTGCGCGAAGTGGAGTGTCTGGGGAGGCAGGGGATCTCCCCCTCCGGCGGGATTCTGGCCGGCCAGGCCGAAGACGGGCAGGGTGGCCAGTTCGCCGGGACGTGTCTGCAGCACGGTGGCCGCCGCCCGGCCTCCGTCGACCTCGAGCAAGCCCTCGAAATCGTCGAGGTCGAGCATCACCCCGGGCTCGGGTTGCCAATCGAACTGACTGGCGAAAAGCGCGGCGTGACCGTCGCCCGCAAGCCGGAATTGGGCGCGTGCCAGCAGCGAGCGGTCGGAGTCGTAGAGCCGCGTATTGAAGTCCACTTCTTGCGGCTCGAGATTGACGATGGCGATGCCGGTGTCGATCCCCAGGGCGGAGTCCAAGTCCAGCGGCAAGCCGAAGCCCTCGCGGAAAGCCAGACTGTTGCCCACGCCTGCGACGCCCACGTTGCCCGCGAAAAGCAGAACGCCCGCCAGTCGCGAAGCGGACTGAACCTGCAGGGACCCGGCCGCCAAGGCCGCATCGGGGCTGCTCAGCGAACTGAGCAGGCCACCCGCCGGCACGTGCTCCAGGCGGTCGCCCACGATGTCGATGTCGTTGAGCCTGACCTTGAGCGGCGCTCCCTCGTCGCCCCGGAAGGAGAGCAGCGCTTGGGCGTCCTCCGCCGGATCGAGGTCGATCAACAGCAATTCGCTGGAGATTCGATCCGGGCCGATGGAGCCCTGGCCGTACTGTGCGAAGTGGAGGAACTCCACATCGGGGTCGAATCGCCAGACCGAACCCAGGGTGCCCGCGTAGATCGTCCCTCGCGGCGAGGAGGCGAGGGACCTGACTTGAAGCCTTCCCAGCCCCCGCCCCAGGGGGGTCCAGGTCTCTCCCAGATCCAGGCTTTCGAAGACGCCCTGGTCCTCCGTCCCGGCCAGGATCCTGTCCGGGTCGTCGCTGGGGGCGAGAAGTGAGGACACTCGCTGCGAGCCCAGGCCGTCGGCGATCGATTCCCAGCTGTGTCCTCGGTCGAGGGATCGGAAGACGCCCGTTTCCGGACCGCCCGCGTAGACGACCGGATTTTCGCCCGCCGCGCCCGCCAGCGAGGTGAAGGCGCCCGTGAGTTCTTCGTCGGAACGCTGCCAGCTGTCTCCACCGTCATGGCTGTGAAACACGTCCTGCTGGGTGGCGGCGTAGAGCGTCTGCGCATCGGTGGGATCGATGATCAGGAAATTGACTTGCGACACCGACAGCCCTTGGTCTGAGTCCTGCCAGTTGGCGCCACCGTCGAGGCTCCGGAAAACGCCGTCGTCGCCTGCCGCGTAGACGGTGTCGGAATTGAGGGGATGGACCGCAACGCTGCGGATGATGTCAGACAGGCCGAGGGTCAGCGTGGTCCAGCTCTGCCCGCCGTCGAGGCTGCGGTAAACGCCTTGGCGGCCCCCGGCGGCGAAGATCCGGTCGGGGTTGTCGGAATCGAGCACCACCTGATGGACGGTGAAAGCGTCTTCTTCGAGGACGGTTTGCCAGGTTCTACCGCCGTCGCTGCTGTGCGTCAACGGCCCGCGGGCAGGGCTCTGGAAGAGGATTTCCGGGTCGTCCTGGTTGACGGCGACCGAGTTGGTGGCGAAAGCGTAGAGCTGATCGTTGAGAGATTCCCAGGTGTCGCCCTGATCGGCGCTTCGGTAGGCGCCCCCCGCTTCCGTCGTCACGTAGATGGTTCCGGGATCGTGGGGATCGATGAGAAGGGTCTCGACGAATAGGTCGGTGAGTCCGTCGTTGACCGTCGTCCAGGTTTCCCCTCCGTCAAGAGAGCGGGAAACGCCGGTGTCGAGGGTGCCCGCGAAAATGGTGTCGTCGTTGCGGGGGTCGATGGCCAGCCGGGTCACCAGGGTCCGGGGTCCTTGCAGGAGGAAGGTCCACGAATCACCGCCGTCGTCGCTGCGGAAGACCCCCGAGAAAGCGCCCGCGTAAATCACCTGCGAATTCGGTTGCCCCAGTGCAAGATCGAAGATTCCCAGAATGATTCCGTTGTTGATCGCCTGCCAGGACTGACCTTGATCCTGGCTTCGAAAGACTCCCGCCGCCGTCGTCGAAAGATAGAGCGACGAAGTCGAGGAGTCGGCGACGATCGAAGTGATGCTGGCGTCGGCCGGGATGCCGTTGTTGGCGGCGGCCCAGGTCTCGCCGCCGTCGCTGCTTTGGAATAGCCCGCTGTTCAAGGAGCCGGCGAAGATCGTGCCGTCGCCATCCGTTCCTGTGCCCAGAGCGAAAATGGAAAGGTCCGTCAGGCCGTCGTTGATCTCAAGCCAGCTGCACCCGCCGTCCAGGCTTTTGAAGATGCCCCCTCCGAAAGTGCCGACGTAGAGCGTGTCGGCTTGGTTCGGATCCACCAGCATGGAGCGGATGTCGGGATTGGCGATGCCGCGGCTGAGATTACTCCAGTCGTTTCCGCGGTTGCCCGTACGGTACACCCCGGCGCCCTCCGTCCCGACGAAGAGCACACCGGGCCGCTGCGGGTCGGCCACCAGACGCAAGACCGTTCCGCCGCCGGGACCGATCGGCAACCAGCGAGGAGCCACCTCGGCCAACGCAGAAAGCGAGAACATCGCCAGTGTGAATCCAGTCAGGAGACCGCCAGTGCGGCGAGATTTCAGAAGCATCAAACTCCCCCAACTCTATGAGTCCACGAAACTGCGAAAACTTTAGCATAAATGCGAAACAACAGAAACGTGCCCGGCGGCCCCTTGATTGGGGGACAGGCAACCGTGACGGAGCCGCGTTCGTGAGAACGCGGAGAAGGCTGCGGCGGGGATTTGTCTTGGTTCTGACGAACCAAGTTCTGCCAGAGTCGCTGACCCTGGACTGGGGCGTCTTACCAGTTTTCCGGTTTGCGGGGAGTTCCGCCGTAATAGGGGTAGCTGTCGAACTTCTCGCCTCCGCCCAGCAGGCGAGGATCTCCGCTGGCGGCCAGCTTTTCGTTCAGCTCCGCCGCCAGCCTCTCCCTGGCGTCCTGGTATCCCGGAAACCGGGCTACGTCGATCAGCTGATCCGGGTCCTGCCGCAAATCGTAGAGTTCTTCGGCGGGACGCTTGGCGAAGGCGAGTTGGTAGAGACGCCTGAAACCGCGCTCTTGGCGATGGCGAATCATGAAGAACTTGCTGGGACCGTTATCGACGTCGCCGTACCAGGACTCTTCAAAATAGGCTCGATCACTGTGGGGAGTTCCGGCGGGCCAGCGATCGGGTTCGAAGTTGCGGATGTACAGATAGTCGGCCGTGCGCAGGGCGCGCATCGGGGTCCCGCCGCTTTGGGGGGATTCCTGGCAGGGCACGTGCCTTTCCTTGCCCGTCAATACCGAGTTTCGGCTGTCGTCGCCGGCGGCCTCGGCGGTCTCCAGTAGCGACTTCAAGGAGCGGCCCGTCATCACTCGCGGAGGCTCCAAACCGGCGGCTTCCAGAAAGGTCGGCGCAAGATCGGTGAGGCTGACGAAGTCCGAACTCGTCCGGGGAGCGGCGATAGCGGCCGGCCAGCGAATCGCCAGGGGCACGCGGGTCCCGGAATCGTAGAGATTGCCTTTGGCGCGAGGAAAAGGCATTCCGTGATCCCCGGTGATCACGATCAGAGTTCGGTCCAACTCCTGGCTTTCCTCCAGAATCGCCAGAAGCAGGCCGACATCGCGATCGAAGCGTTGCACCTCCCAGTAATAATCGGCGACGTCTCCCCGGACCTCTGGCCTGTCGGGCAGAGCGGCCGGAAGGCGAATCCTGTCGAGATCCATCCCGCTGGCCAAACCCGAGCCCGCTTGGTATGGGCGATGCGGATCGCTGGCGCCGAACCAGAAGCAGAAAGGCTGGTCGGTCGGGCGGTCTTGCAGGAAAGTCACGAAGCTGTCGAAGCGAGGCCCGGCCGGATTGCGGGAACGGCCTCCCGGCTCGGGACGCCCCGGGCCCCAGCCCTTTCCGCTGAACCCGACGAAGTACCCGGCGTCCTCCAGTAGGTCCGGATAAACAGGGAACTTGGTTTGCAGGGTGCTCCAGAGATTGGCGCCCTCTTCCAGCCTCCAGTGATACTGGCCGGTCAGAATCGCCGACCGGGAAGGGGTGCAGGAGGGGGACGAAACAAAGGCGTGGTGGAAGAGCACGCCTTCGCGAGCCACTCGATCGAAGGCGGGCGTCTTGACCACCGGATCGCCGTAGGCTCCCGCGTGGGGCCAGCCCCAGTCGTCGGCGATCGCAATCAGGATGTTGGGACGTTGCGGTGGAGTGGTGTTCAGCTCGGGCTGCGGCGAACAAGCTGCCAGCAAGGTCGCGCAGAACAGAAGTGAAACTCCAAGCTTCATCCAATCCCCTAGTCGGCTCTCGAGCGCCGCAGGCATCCTGCCTGCGCTGGGGAAAAGGGGCCTCTATCCGGCAAGCCCCACGCCCCAAGCGCCAAGCCCCACGCCCCAAAGGCCGCGCTTCTACTCGATCGACATCGGAGGCTGCGGCGTCGTCGGAGGCCCCGGCGGGGGCGGACCCGGTGACGGGACGGCCGGCTTCTGAAAAACTGCCACGCCGATGATGGCGCCGATGGTGGCGAAGATCAGCCAGATCACCAACGACCAGATCATCGTGATCACCAAGGTGCTGCCCACCATCATCTCCTGAGCCGTGAGCATGCCCACCCATTCGTTGACCTCGGGCGGCAAGTCCATCCCCCTCAGGAGATCCTGCAACTCGCTGGAATCGAAAACCGCGAAGGAGAGCAAGCTGAAGGGCAGCGATACGACGGTTTCGATCAGCCCTCCGATCACGCCCGTCAAGAGGCCCAACACTGCGCCGTCTCCGTATTGGATCGGCTTGGGCGACTCTTTCTGGTAGAGGTGCGCCGCCAGAAAGCCGCCTCCCGCCACCAGCGCGCAGCAGGCGCAGTTGAGCCATCGGATTATGGGCAGGCCCGAGGCGATTCCGAAGATCGCGCCGCCGAGCAGTGCGGGTTTCAGCTTTCCATTCATGGGTGTCCTCCCCTGAGTTGTTCCACAATCACATCTTTTTCGGAGCCGGACGGGACGGGCCGACCGCCTGTGCCGGTTTTGCGGCGAGCTGGAGCAGAGCCAGCTTGACGAAGTAGGCCACCGGAAAAGCGGCAACGAATCCCGTGAAGTAACGGCTGGCCGGCGTATTGGGCAGCATCACGTCAAGCATCATCGGTGCGAAGAAAAGCAGAACCCAACGCGGCCGCCGCTGCAGCAAGCCGGAAAGAAAGCGCCAGCCCGGGAGCAGAATCAAGCCCGCGGTGAACCCGCTGTAGAGGCCGAGGCAGCGGTGGCAGACGGCCAGAGCTTCGCCCCACATGGCGAAACTCCGCTCCGGGATCTGATGACAGGCCTGATGGAAGAATCCGTAGATCCAGTCGGCCCAGAGCGAGTCGGAGGCGCGGAGATAGGGAGCCAGGAAGATCAGGGCCATCCAGATCGCCACGGCGGAAAAGAGCAGGATCTCCGCCGGCCAGCGGCGCTGACCTGCAAAGTCCTCAGCCGGATGATCCGCGATGGGTCCGCTGCGCATGATCGCTTAGTCTCGCGCCCCGAAGGGAAACCGTCAAGTGAGGCGTCCTATTCCTTGCATGGCCCCGCGCGAAAAACACCCGGGCGCGGACTTCGGACAGATGCTCTTCTCGGCCCCGCAGCGGCAACACCGCTTCAGGGCAGGACCTTGGTCCGGTCTTCGTAGCTTGGCCGCCCGGGCTGGACGTGCGGGCTGGCTTCGATCAGACGCATCACCTCCTGGATGGCCCTTTCCAGCTGTCCGTCGATCCCTTTAGCCAGCTCTGCGAGATCCTCTTGCACTTCGATGTCGGGGTCGACTCCATGGCCTTCGCGGAACCATTTGCCGTCGGTGCCGTACATGCGGAAAGTCGGCACAGTGAGGCCTCCACCGTCGATCAAGGGAGGCGCGCCGCTGATGCCGATCAGCCCGCCCCAGGTACGCGTGCCGATCAGAGGCCCCAGGCCCGCTTCTCGGAAATAATAGGGGAAGGCGTCACCGCCCGAGCCGCTCCAGCCGTTGATCAGCATCACCTTGGGACCGTAGTGGGCGACGGGAGGAAAGTGCCAATCCTTGCCATCGCGAATCGCCCAGTAGCTGAGCGGCGGGCGGTTGAGGAGTTCTATGAAACGGTCGGGAATCTGGCCCCCGCTGTTGAAGCGCTCGTCGATGATCAGGCCGTCTTTGGTGAACTGGGCGGCGAACTGCCGCACCAATTCGCTCTGCCCTTCGATGCCCGTGTTGGGGACGTAGACATAGCCCACCCTGCCGCCCGTGGCCTCCTCGACCCGGCGCCGATGACTCTCGATCCACTCCAGGTGGCGCAGCCTGTCCTCGCTCTCCAGGGTTTCGACCAGGACCTCGCGAGAGTTCTCCGAATCGGGCGTGTCGCTGACGGTGAGGCTGACCGTTTTGCCGGCCATCCCCTGGAAAGAGGCCCAGGGGTCCTTCTCTGTATCGAGCGGA
>JBFGHF010000196.1:0-7179 GCA_041578355.1 Acidobacteriota bacterium | reverse complement strand
CGAGCGTTTCGAGCTAGAAGAGGAGCGAGCAGCAGCGAGCAACCCACGATCAGCACGGCAGCGAAGGAGTGCTCACCCCATTCGCGACCTTGCCCCGGGATCTGTCCCATCATCAAATAAGCCGGATGAGCCTGACCATAGCGCCAAGCCGAGAAGATGCTCCAGATCGCCAGGGGAAGCAGCGATCCCGAAGCAACCAGCAGCCGGCGGAGCGGACCTCTCAAAAGGACGTAAAGGAAAAGCAACGGGAGAAGAACCACTGCCGAATACTTGATGACCACGGCCAGTCCTGCGGTGAGGCTTCCGAGGGCGACGCGGCGGGGGAGGTCGCGGTCGATCCCGTCGACGAACAGGGCGATTCCGACCACACTCACAGCCATGGCGGGAACGTCGCGCATCAAATTGAGGGACACGACCACCGCCGGACTCGCCGCCACGAAGATCGCCGGCCAGAAAGCGGAGCCGCTGAACCTTCGGCCCAATGAAAGGAGGCCGAGGATCAGGATCAAGACAAAGGGGAGCATCGCCAAGTGAAGGATGACCTCGACGCCGCCAGAGACCGCTGCGAAGGGCGCCAAATAATAGCTGAGAAAGGGAGGGTTGGTCGTCACCTTCCAGAATGGCTCGATGCTTCCAAACCAGTCGATCCCGCCGGCAAAGGGATCGAGGGGATTCTCGAGCACGTTTTCAGTGACGCGCAAAACCACAGGGTCGTCGATATGGACTGCCTTGTTGAGGAAGGGCAGATAGAGGAGTCCAGTCAGCAGCACACCCCAGATCAACTCTTTGCGTTCCGGATGCCGATTCATCCCCAGCGAACATTAGTCTGTTTGGGAAGAAGAACACAAGACTGGTCGTCGCTCGGACAAAAAGCTGGCTTCCACCCGGTTCTATTCTCCAAATGCTGCGTGCTAACATGAAAGTGGGGTGTTCCAAGGACGTTTGAGCGACAACGTTTGACAGACAGCAAATGAAGTTTCCGAGACCTAGTCGCCACTCACCCGGCAGGCGTGCATTTCTTTCATTCGGACAAGCTCGAGTCAGGGACCGATGGACCGACTCGAGTGTGCGCCTTCACGATCTGGTGCGAGCGGGTCGTCCCGCCATGGCCTGTCTTTTCGAGGTCATCTTCCCGGCTCGCGAGCGTTCCAAGATGGGTGTGGTTCAGCGGGCGCTCGACGAAGTGGAGCGTCTCGAGCAGCAGATGAGCGTCTACCGGCCCGACAGCGAAATCAGTTCGATAAACCGGAAGGCCGCCACCAGCCCGCAGAAAGTGGAGTCGCGACTTCTTGATCTGCTGGGACTCGCCTGCCGAATCAGCTGCAACACCCACGGCTCTTTCGACATCACCTCGGGACCCCTCTCCAAGTGCTGGGGGTTTTCCGATCGGCAGGGTCGTTTACCCAGTGGCGAGGAACTCGACGACGCACTGGCGCGGGTGGGCTACCAGCACCTGCGGATCGACGAGCAAGAAGGTACGATCTTTTTCGACCGTCCGCTCGAATTGAATCTGGGCGGCATCGGAAAAGGCTATGCCCTGGACCGGGCAGCGGAGGTCTTGAGAGAAGGCGATCTGAAGGACACTCTCTTGCACGGCGGAAACAGCAGCATCCTAGCCTCCGGCGACTCTCCGGCTTGTCCCGGAATGGGCTGGCCCGTGGCCATTGCAGACCCGGATGGCGAAGCCGGGCTGGGCACCTGTTACTTGAAGGATCTGGCACTCTCCTGTTCGGGTGTCGCCCAGCAGAATTTTCAGAGCGGCGACCGCCGCTTCGGGCATATCATCGATCCGAGAAGCGGATCCCCCGCAGAAACGCATCGCAGTGCGACCGCTTTGGCTCCCGCGGCCGCCATGGCCGATGCGCTTTCCACGGCATTCTTCATGATGCCGCTCGATCAAGTGGAGGACTTCTGCCGGAAGAATCAAGGAATTGGGGCCCTGATCGTCCCCTCAGCGGACCCGGCAGAGACTGGAACAATCCACCGTTTGGGAGTCGCGGAGCAGCTCTATTGGATTACCTGATTCGTTATCTGAGCGGCTGGCATCAGTTCCTATTGGTGCTGACCAGATTCATTATCGGCTGGCACCTCTTCTACCAGGGACTGGGTAAGTTGCGTGCCGTCAGCTGGTCGTCCAAATGGTATCTGGAGAACGCCCGCGGTCCGCTGGCGGGATTCTTCCAGTGGATCGCCGAGAGTCCCTGGTTTCTTGACATCAGCGACACCCTGACGGTCTGGGGCCTGCTGATCATTGGACTGCTTCTGATGCTGGGGCTGTTCACCCGGACGGCCGCGGCAGGGGGAGCCGCTCTACTGCTGCTCTTCTATTTGGCGGCTCCACCCCTCCCCGTTCAAGGATTCACGGTACCGACCGCCCAAGGGACGGAACTCTATGTCGACAAGACTCTGATCGAAGCCCTGGCCCTGCTGCTGGTGATGGCTTTCCCGACGGGGCAGATCGCGGGCTTGGACATCTTAATTCGCCACTGGCGGAAAGGGCGCGACCGTTATTTCACGGGGCGCTGAAGCCAAAAGGAGGAAACATGCTCAACGAGAGGCAAATGCAAATCGGAAGACGCAATTTCATACGGGCGGTGGCCACTGTGCCCGCCGCCGGGGCGCTGCTCTGGCGCTCCCGCAGAATGCGTCCCGTACGCGCCGCCATCGTTGGCAGCGGAGGACAGGGGCGCGTACTGATCGAAAACGCCCCCACCACCCATCTGCGTCTGGTGGCGGTCTGCGACATCGCACCCGACAACCTGCAAAAGGGGCTGGACACGGTCCGACAACTCCACGATCCGGAGGCGATGGGCTATTCCGATTACAACGAAATGCTGGCCCGCCGCGACATCGAGGCCGTGCTGGTCGCCACCCCGCTCTGGTATCACGAGCCAGTGACCGTGGCCGCGCTCCAAGCTCGCAAACACGTTTTTTGCGAGAAGACCATGGCTCACTCGGTGGAACAATGCCGCAGCATGGGGGAAGCCGCTCTTCGCTATCGTCGCAACTTGCAGATCGGGCACCAACGCGCCTACAACCCCCTCTACCGCGAGGCCTATGAGCTGATCCAAAACGGCATCATCGGAGACGTCTACCATATCCGGGCCCTCTGGCACCGCAACACAGACTGGCGCCGGTCGGTCCCCGATATCGACCTCGACCCGGAACCCTACGGCTACCCCACTCTGGAGCATCTCAAGAATTGGCGTCTCTACAAGAAGTATTCGCAGGGGCTGATGGCCGAGTTGGGCAGTCACCAGTTGCAGATCGTCAACTGGTTCACGGGATCGAAGCCCAGCAGTGTTTTCGCCTCGGGCGGCGTCTACCGCTACCAGGACGGGCGGGAAGTGCCCGACCACGTCTACGCCGTCTTCGAGTATCCCGAGAACCTCACTTTCACCTATTCCACGATCCAGTCCAACAAGCAGGACCATTACTACGAGCAGATCATGGGAACCGAGGGGACGATTCTCCTCAGCGGCGAGCGCGAGGCTTATCTATTCTCGGAAGGGAACAAAGGCTCCAAGGCCACTCAGATCAGTGTCGAGGCGGCAGCCGACGCACCGGTTCTGACGGCGTCGGAGAGTCGCTTGCGCGACGCCGCCGGCTCGGCGGTTTCAGCGGCCTCCAGCAACTACAATCCGCTGCAAGCCTACAAGGACGAGTTGGCGGGCTTCTGCAACACCATCCGTCACGGGGCCCCCAACCTTTGCAACGCCGAGGAAGGGATGAACGCCTGCGTACCTATTCTGCGCGCCAACGAATCGGTCGAGGCGGGCCGCAAAATGGACATTCCGCCCCAGTTGTACTACACGACTTGAGGGTGTGGGACGCCGGCGGGCGCGTGACTCCCGCCGGCCGGACTCGCTCGCGCTTCTCATTTCTCACCCCCACTGCAACGCTCGGGCATTCGGACTTCTTGGCTGAAAGAGCCGGGCGGAAAAGCAGTGGGAACCACTCGAGCGGCCAGGTGAGATATTTGAAATGCCGAGTGCGAACGACGGGTCCCGGACCCCGATTCAATCGATCCGGAACGAGAGCCCACCGGTGACCTCCCAGTCGGAAGCCTGCTCGCTGATCCCGCGCAGGACGGCGATGTCCAGTTGCCACTTCGGAGCGAGGAGAAACAGGAAACCGCCGTCGGCGAAGACCTGAGCTTCCCCGTCCTCAACATGCGGGCCGCGAGCAGCCAACTCGACGAACCAACTCGCTCTCGGACTCATTCCTCTGCCCGCGGTGATCGCGCCGAAACCCTGTGCGAAGCGGCCTTCCGTCGCCGAGCCGTAAAGCCAGGCCATTCCGCCGTTGAGTCCGACCGACCAGGTTCCGGCGGGGATGTCTGCAGCCAAGAAAATTCCGGGCTCGGCCTCATCGGGCCGGAACCCATCCGAACCGGCGGGCAGATTTGTCGAAAAGAGAAGCGCCAGCGAGGGGCTCGATCCACTCTCACCCTCGAAGAAGCGCCACTTGAGGCCCAGCCCCGGGCTGGCAACGCCGGTCTCGGAGAAGTCGGCCTGCTGAGTCGAAGAAACGTCGATCCGGGAAAAGCCGCCCGACTCGATCCTCAACTCCAGGTTCCTCAACAGGCCGAATCGCATCAGAAACGGTGACTGCAACAGCTTTTCTCGGCTCTCGGCCACTGCGCCGGCGCTCTCCGAATAAGCGAAATTTCCCCCCATTTCGAATTGGAACGATCCCGGAGGCACCACCGTGCTGGCGTTTGACGCACCCGGACGGTCGGTTGCAATGTTGTTCTGGGCCAGGAGCAGCGGTTCGGTCGGGCCGAGAAGACACACCACGATCAGTATTGGCAACCGTATTGTCCGGTGTTCTTTTCGCTCCATCTTCGGCTCCCAAGGCTAGAGAGGCGCAACAGCGCTCTAAGATAACCTATCGGGGGGTTGGGCAAGACCTCCACACAAAAGACACCGGATTTGTTCGGCGTTCTCGCGGGTGTTCCCTCCGGGACTGGGCTCCCGAGACTCGTCCCGAATGAGGGGGGCGTGATTCGTCCCCGTCAGGGGACGGAATGGAGAATAGCCCAGGACTTCAGTCCTGGGTCGATTCGAGGTCCCCGGCGCGACGAGTCCCGGAGGGACGGCTGAAACAGGGTCCGGCGCAGATTATTTTCAGTCGTCCCTCCGGGACTCCGGACGGGAACCCTTTCACCGAGGTCGGAGCCAGGGCCCGCTTGACACCCCTCACTTCGATCCTCTACCCTCCCACGTCTACAACAACCGTCATGGTTGGATGTACGGGAAGTTCGGTGCAAGACCGACGCTGCCCTCGCAACTGTGAGCAGGAATAGCGGGACCGCTCGACGCCACTGTCCCTCGGGGATGGGAAGGCACGGTCCTGGATGACTGCAAGCCAGGAGACCGGTCCAATCGTGCCTCTAAAGGCCTCCGATGGGGAGGCAAGGAGCGGAAATGGAAAGCACTCCGGGCCCGAGGAAACTTCCTCCGGCCGTCCCCGTTACACATCTCGCCGAAACCCGATCGGGCTGCTAGCCTCGCTCGCAGAGTCGCGCGAGTAGTCGAGGGACTTCACAGCCTGCAATGCGGGGCGAAGCTCTCTTGCTTCTCACAGCTACGGCATTGGCCCTCGAGTCTCCCATGCCTCGCTCCCGAGGAGAGAAACTATGCTTGTTCGAATTGTCTTCATGGCTGCCTTGGGCAGTCTTTGTTTCCCACCCCTCATGGCCACGGGGCAGACTCCCGCATCGAGCGCGCCCGCGCTCGACTCTCAGGAAGAAAAGCCATCGGACTATGAAGTGACCGTCACCGCCACTCGCACGCCCACACCCCTGCGCCAGCTCGGTCAGGCGGTGACTCTGATCGGCGCCGACGAGATCGAGGCCATGGGCGCCCGCAACGTCGCCCAAGTATTGGAATCGGTCCCCGGATTCAACGTCGTGCGCAGCGGTACCCGGGGGAGCGTTACCTCACTTTTCGTCCGGGGCGGCGAGAGCGACTTCAATCTGGTGCTCATCGACGGGGTGCAGATCAACCAGCCCGGCGGCGCCTACGACTTCGCCGATCTGACCACCACCAACGTCGAGCGAATCGAGATCGTACGTGGTCCGGCTTCGGTTCTCTACGGCGCGGATGCGGCCAGCTCGGTGATCAACATCATCACGCGGCGGGGGGAATCGTCCCCATCCGGCCATCTCAATTTCGAAGCGGGGAGCTTCTCAACCCACTCCACAGACGGGTCAGTCGCTGGAAGTTCGGAGCGGATTGCCTACTCCCTGGGTTGGCTGATCAGCCGATCGGACGGATTCCACGATTTCAACAACGACTACGATCAGGGAGCTCTTTCGGCCCATTTCGACTTCCGCTTGGACAACACCTCGACCATCTCATCCCAAGCGCGTCACCTGGAGAGCGAGTATCGCTTCCCCACCGACTTCACCGGCGCCCTGGTCGATCCCAACGATTTTCGTCGCAACAACGAATCGACTTTTTCGACGTCCTATCAGAATCAGATCAGCGACCGCTTCGGCACCCGTCTCCAGTACGGCTTCTACCGCCGCGAGATGACCGATTTCACGGTCTTCGACGGAGTCGCGGACTTCTTCGACTCGACTTTCGAAGCGGCGGACAGCCGCAACACCCTCGACTGGCAGAACAACCTCCGAATCGACCGCCACAACCTTCTCACCGGCGGTGTCACCTGGGAACGCGAGCAGGCTGATCTGAGCGATCTGAATCGGCGCAGCGTGGGATTCTACCTTCAAGATCAGTTTTCCTGGGCTGACCGCTTCTTTGTCACGGGAGGGATCCGTTTCGACAACAACAATCGTTTCGAGAACTTCACGACCGCCAAAGTCTCCTTAGCGCTGCTGATGAGCGATCAGGTCAAGCTGCGCGGGAGCTTCGGAAATGGCTTCCGGGCGCCCTCCTTTTTCGAAATCGTCGGGTTCCCGGATTTCGGGATCGCCGGCAACCCGAACTTGAAACCGGAGCAGAATCTGGCCGCTGACGTCGGGATCGATTTCACCCAGCGGAATCGGGTGGGGGGCGCATCGGCGACCTTTTTCGCCAATCGTTTCAGCGATCTGATCGAATTCACGTTTCTGGCCGGGCCGGGTAGCCCCAACTACCTCAATATCGAGCAGGCTCGCAGCACGGGCCTGGAGCTGGAAGGCTTCGTGAGCCCGACAGAAGGACTCCGTCT
>JBFGHF010000195.1:0-7202 GCA_041578355.1 Acidobacteriota bacterium | reverse complement strand
GGCCTCCAGGGTTTCCCGGCAAGATTGGATCATCTCGACGAGCTGCTCGTCGCTGGGTTCGCGAAAAACATCCCCCCCGTCTTCGCCGGGAGACATCCACCAGGGCGTGATCTGCGGACAACGCAGTTGCCCGGATCCGCCCGTCCCGCGCTGATCGATCAAGAGGATGTCATGGGTGCGGTTGAGCTCTCGAAAAGCCGACCGCATCGCTCCGTAGCTTTCGGTCGCGGCTTGGCCCGGCCCTCCCGCCAGAAAGAGGATCGGCACGGGATCGGGCGAGCGGCTGATGGCGCGCACCAGGGCCACCTTGATTTCCAGAGTCCGGCCTCCCTGCTGGGAGCGGTTTTCGGGGACGGTGACCGAGCCGCAGTCGGCGGCCACCTCGCTGCTCCCGGCAAAACCGCGCAGCAGACAGTCCTCGAGCTCCAGGCCGGGACCCGACTCCTCCACGGCGCCAGACGAGCACCCCGCAAGGAGCGCCACCAGAACCGCGATCACAAACCCCGTAGACCTGCCCATGAAGGGGCGATTCTATACCAAGTGCGCGGTTCGAGGTTCGAAACGGGATATGAACTCGGGTCGGCGGAGTTTTCCGATTCGGATTCCGAGCGGCCCGATCGGGGCCCTCCCCATGCCAAGACTCGCCAAGACTCGGAATCGGGACCGCCTTCAGGTTCGGGATCGGTCCGGGAACTGGGGTACACTTCCCTCCATGCCGACCTCCGCCGAACCTCGCACTCTCCGCTGTCCCTCCTGCGGCGCGCCCTTGCCGCCGGAGCAAGAGGATTTGAGTGTCTGCCGACACTGCGGGAGCACCATCGATTTGGGACGAACGGGCGGGCGGCGAGCAGCTGGACGCAGGCGCCGAGCGGCTTCCTGGCGGCTGGGCGCCCGAGGTCGACGTGTGCTGATCGTGCTGGGGGCTCTCTCTTTGGGACTATCGGCCGTTCTCCTGCAGATGTTCTACACCTTCACCGCTCGCTCGGCTTTCGGAGACGAAGCCATCCTTTCGGGGCTGGCGCTGGGCGCCTGCGGGATCTTCTGGTCGCTGGCGGGTTGGCGGCTCCGCGGGATTGCGATTCTCCTCCTCGGCGGTCTGCTGCTCATCGGCAAGCCTTTTCTCTACCCGATGATCTCCGACCCCGAAACCGGACGCACCTTCGCCCTCGACTCGGAAACCCACCTGAATTTCCTGCTGCCGGGCGCGGTCTTGGCGGCATTTGCTCTTTTGCTGGCAATCGCTGGGCGCGCCGGGGACGTAAAGGACCCACCGACTGGAAGCTGAGTCGTCACCCCGAAACTCGATGACGTATCTCCCACTGAGCCGCGCGCGTCAGCTAGCGGCACTCCGGAGTAACGGTCCAAGCAACGCGCCTGAAGAACCGGCGACGAATGGCGCCGCAGCAGCGCCCGGCACCAACAACATCGGTTGCACAGGGTGTTGCCAAGGTGAGCCGCCCAGCTTTCCCGCCACTTGCTGACGCGCGCGGCTCAGTACGGCAATCAGCCCCGGGTGGTCAATCCGTCAGCTCGTTCACGAAATGAACCACTGCGCCAACCCGAGGGCCGACAAGAACTGTCGCATCGAGGCCGCAGGCCTTTTCAAACACCGCGCGGTCGCCTATCATGACGTCCGTGTCCTACCGGGGTCCCTGGTGGACCGTTACAACGATCATTTTCTGGGTCATTCTGAGCGACGCCGCTCACGGTGGAACCATCCAGGTGCTGATCCGCGTAGTCCCCGAAGACAGCCCGGTGGAGATCATCCGCATCACGCTCTTCAACGTCCGCGGCGGCGGCACTCGGCAGACGGTGACGATTCGGGATGAGCGGTCGGTTTCCTTCTCCCAGATCCGCGCCGGAGTCTACTCAGTGAGGGCGGAGAGTTCGGGATTCCAACCGGTTGAAACCAGGGTTGAGCTCAACTCCTTCGCCCGCTCCGACCACAAGCTGACCTCCATCACCTTGCGGAGGTTGAACCCCAAGGGATCCGTCGAGGCGTCACCCGAGACCTCAGCCACGGTTTCGGTCCGTTCTCTGCGCGTGCCGAGCAAGGCGCAGGCGGAGATGGAGAAAGCAAGCAGGGCATCTCGCACCGGCAAGGCCGCCAAAGCCATCAAGCACCTCAACAAGGCGCTGGAGATCCACCCGGACTTCCACGAGGCCTACAACAACCTGGCCGTGGAGTACGTGCGCACGGGAAAAGTCGAAGCGGCGATCGAGGCACTCGAGCGGGCCATCGTTCTCAATCCCGGCAACGCCATCAGTCACCGCAACCTGGCGGAACTGAGACTCGCACGGGGTGATTTCGAGAACGCCCTCGAAGCGCTGGAGGAATCGAGGCGCCTGCAGCCGGGAGACCCCAAAACGCGCATGCTGCTGGGGGAGGCGCACCTCGGGCTGAACCGATTCGGAGTCGCGCTTCTGCACTTCCGGGTCGCCCTGGAGGCCGACCAGCGGCACCGTTCGTACCTGGGCATGGCCACCTGCTATTGGAGGCTCGGTCATCCCGACCGAGCCCTCGAGGAGTTCCGCGCCTTCCTCGAAAAACACCCGAAAGATCCTCGCGTTCCCCATGTGAGGAAGGCCATTGCCGAGCTGGAGAAGAAGCCCTAGGGGGGCGTGGGGCTTTGGGCCCTGTGGGGCTTGGGGCTTGGGGCCGGACCCGACACGTCTCACTTCTCATTTCGCAACTTCGGCGCTCGGTTCTTCGTCGGAAAAGTCCGGCCCGACGCAAGACGGAAGACGGAAGACGGAAGACGCAAGACGCACAAGGTCACCGCACTCTCCAGCGGATTCCCTCGGCCCTTCCCCCCACCGATTCAAACAGAAGCAGGTAGGAGTGCGAGCCGCTGATCAGGCGGCCGGCGATTTCGGCGGGCTTTCCCGGGACGGCCTCCGCGTAGACATAGCCCTTTTCCGGATCAGCCAAGTAGATTCGAATTCGACCCCGATCCAGCGAAGCCGTAACCGTCACGGACAGTGCCTGATCGACTTCAAATCCCTGCGTATGGGTCCCGTCAAGCCACGCCATCGTCCCCTCATAGTCGATCGTCGGCGAGATCGGACCGCCGGAACTCCCGCGGCTGGTGGTTCCCTGGGCGCTGCCCCGACCTCGCGGAAGCTGGTCGACATGGTGGCGGCGTCGGCCGTCGTGGTCGGCCTGCGCCTGCTCCGCCAGGATCTCGGCGAGCGGAGTGTTGTTGATCTCGATCTCGGGGATCGTACCGTCCAAGGGTTCGATCACCGCCCGCCCCGGCCCCGCACGAAAACGGTAGCCGGGCGGCAGAGAATTGAGGGGGTTCCCTTCCAGGTTGGCGAAGCGCAAGGAGGGCAAGCCGGCCGTCACCTCGGCCTCGACCTCCTGCAGCCGGTTGGAGTGCGCCCAGAGGATTCTCAGGCCGGGCAGATCCTCCAGCCCCACCATGCTGGTGAGGCCGTTGCTCCCCACATGCAGGCTCTCCAGCCAGGGAAGCCCGCTCAGACCCTCCAGACCGGTCAGGCGGTTCGCGGTCAAGTCGATGCGGACCAGCGACGGGTGCCCTGCCAATCCAGAAACGCTCTCAAGCCGGTTCTGACGTGCGTCCAGGCTCCGAAGCTTGTCAAGGGGCCGCAAATCGGGCAGTCGCTGCAATTGATTGAAGGATACGTCGAGCCGTTCCAGGTTGGTGCAGGAGAGTAGCGGATTGAGATCCGTCAGCCGATTCTGCGAAAGGACCAACCAATTCCAGGCGCAATCTGCGCCGATCCCTACCGGGTGAGCGATCCGCGCGTCTCGCAACTGGATCTGGCGTAGCGCCTGCAGCCGGGAAAGCGGGCTCATGTCCGAAAGCCGAGTTGCCACCAGGGAGAGACTCACCACTCTTTGCCCGTCTATGCCGACGCAATTCTCCCCGAACCTGCCGAATTGACGGTAGACGCCCAGCCGGTGATCCAGCCAGTTCCGGTAATCGTGTGACCAGCAGGGGATCTGGGGATCGGCCTCGACCACGCGCACGGCACGTGGATCGACTTCGGCCAGTGTCAGCAGTTCTTCGAGTGCCTCGGCTTCACCGACAGCCAAGACGATCTTCCCCTGAGCGATCCGGGAGGCGTTGGGATGCCGGTTGTACCAAAGATATCCGCCGACCAGCAGCAACCACAGAACTGCGACAACCCAGATCAGAATACGCGTATTCACCGCCTTTCAAAAATAATGCCCGTAAGTGATTCCTGCGACAGCAGTGCCAACGACCGGTGAGGCGCTTCACTCACTTAGTTGCCGGTCAGGTCCGTATTGGGATCCTCCGGGACCCTCAAATGCATCAGGAACTCGATGATCCGGCGCTGCTGCTGAGCCGACAGCCCCAGGAAGGCGTCGCGGGCCGCCTGGGCCTCTCCGCCGTGGACTTCGATGGCTTGAAAGAGCGTCGTGGCGCGCCCGTCGTGGATGTAAGGCGCCGTGTCGGCGATTCCCCAGAGCCGCGCGGTGGTGAAGTCCTCGTTGGGGATCTCGCCCAATTCGAAAGTCTCCTCCAGACCCGGCCCCATGTCGTGGCGCTTCAAGTCGGCGAACATGGGGACGAACACGCCTCCACCCGGAGCGGGCTCGAACCCCGCCTCGACCAGGTCGATTTCGGCGTAGACGTTGGCGAACGGGTCGTCGGGGACCTCGGGATGGGCCAAGGGCAAGAATCGCGACTCGGTTTCGATGACCGGAATGTGGCAGTTGGCGCAGCCGATTTGCCGGAACCTTCGGAAGCCCCTCCGGGCGCGGTTGCTGAGCTCTTCCATGAAAGGCCGTGGGTTGGTGACGTCGAAGATGTGCAACGCGGTCATGCTGCCCACCGTGACCTCGTTCTCCAGCCCGTCCCCGTCTTCGTCGACGTTTTCCCCCACCACCTCGACGGGCTGCAGGCCGAAATGAAACTGCATGGCGCCGCGATCGAAATCGCGCATGGTGAAGTTCTCGCCCTTGCGCCCGAAGGGACGGACGACGAGAACCTCCTCGGGATCACGGACGGCATTGAGATCGTCGGTGAAACCGATCCCTTCGATGTTGCTCAGATCGACGTCTCCGCCGCCCAAGCTGGTGATGAAGCCGAAGTTCACGCCGTGGGTGTCGAGCGAAACCTGGGTCCCCGCCGGCGAGGCCTGGGCGATGTCGAGCAGCTCCTGCAGGTCGGCTGTCATCTCCTTACCCACCAGCTCGACGCCGCCGCCCCCGAAGAGGAAGGGCGGATTGGCGAAGCGGCCGTTGTAGTCGGCGATTCCGTCGGCCACCAGGGGCAGCACCGGATCGTGTCCCGGAGCGAAGTTCACACGGTCGTCGAAGGAATCGGCCACGTCGATCAGGGTGGACGCGATGATGGCGTTTTGGACGGCCCCTCCCACCCCGCCGATCCCGAGCTTGGGAGGCCGAGTGGCGTGGCTGACGATCGAATGGCACTCGTTGCAACTCTGGGCGTCCAAGCCGTTGACCCTCAGAAACAGCCCGTTGCCCTGCAGCGTGGGACGGTGTCCGAAGGCGAAGGGCGGGAACTCGGCCGGATCGAAGGGTCCGTCCCCGAAGCCGTCAAAGGTGTTGAAGGGGGTCGTGAACACGTCCAACCCGCGCTTGCGCACCTCTTGCAGAGTCAAGTCGCCGTTGTCGAGACCGTCGACGATCTCGTCGTGACTGGGGCCGGGCGGAAGGGCCGGTTGCCCGATCTGGGCCAAGATCAGCCCGGAAACCATAAGCAAGCAGACTAATGCCAAGAAAGAACCACGACGCATGAACTACCTCCCGGAAGATTCCAGTTGTGTCTCGAATGAAAACCCGACAACCTCAGCCGTGTTCCGGCTGAAAATGGTAGCAGGTCGACTATCGAAAACGAATCCTAACCCTTTTCCCCGCGCAACATCGTGACGTAAAAAACAATTCCTACCATCGATCACCTAAATCGCAACACCATCACGACTTTTCGATTAAGCGACGTCTGGTTGCGACAAGTAACCTGTGCAACTCGTCCCCAAAAAGTTACACGCTCAGGCGGAGATGGGGTGGGAGAATTCGATCGATCGCAGTCAGGCACCGAAAGCGCAGCCGAACCGTCAGGCGGGCTGGATGCCCTCGTTACGGGACGCAAGCAAAGCGCCACAACGCGATCCAGACGTGACCTGGAGGGAGCTCGAGCAATCGATGGTGGAGACGAAGGGATTCGAACCCTCGACCTCCTGAGTGCGATTCAGGCGCTCTTCCGGGCTGAGCTACGTCCCCACCGTGTTGGTGGGCACATTCTAACACTGGTCTGGGGGTCTGGGGGTCGATTGGTCCATGGGTCCAGGGGTCGATTGGTCCATGGGTCCATGGGTCTGTGGGTCTATTGGTCGATGGGTCTTGTTGGTGGTCGTCGGAGTCGTGTTCGCAATCGCACCTGCCCAAACTGGCCGTTTTCCAAACCCGACACGGAAATTTGCGACGGCGGCGCACAGGAAGACGGAGGGCGCAAGACGCCTCTACTGCACCCTGTCCGAGCCCTGGTGGATCGTGCGCAGAATGACAGAGGCGTCGGAGGCCTTGTCCTGAAGCTGGCCGCTCAGCTTTTCGTTGAGCAGGACGATGGAGCGCAGGCTTTGGTAGTTGAGCGGTTCCTTGTTTCCCTCCTTGTTGGGGACGAAAGACGGATTCTCCTGGGCGACGTAGGCCAAGACTTGGATCAGGAAATTGCACTCGCCGGCCGTGAAGGTCCAGTTCTGCTCGCTCTCCAAAAACTCTTTCATCTGGCGATTCCGCTCGCCCGATTCGCTGCTCATGATCGATCCTCCTTGGGTCTGGGCTATTGTAGCGGAAGACAGTGGCAGCGCCCGGAAGGCGGCGGTCCCGGCCGCAGGTTGCGGGGAGCTTCTCGGTCACGAAGGCGGCGTTCCGGTCCCGGCCGCGGGTTACGGGGAGCTTCTCGGTCACGGACAGGCGCGGAACGCCGGCATCCCTGCCGGCAATTCCCTCCGAGCTGGAACGCGCGAGATTGAGAATGTGCGAAGTTTTTTTGGAATTGCCGCCTGGAAGGCGGCGTTCCGGTCCCGGCCGCAGGTTGCGGGGAACTCCTCGGTCACGGACAGCCGCGGAACGCCGGCATCCCTGCCGGCAATTCCCTCCGAGCTGGAACGCGCGAGATTGAGAATGTTGCGATGTTTTTTTGAATTGCCGCCTGGAAGGCGGCGTTCCGGTGCCGGCCGCAGGT
>JBFGHF010000194.1:0-7206 GCA_041578355.1 Acidobacteriota bacterium | reverse complement strand
GGTGCGGGCAGGTTGGCGGCCCGCCCGGACCGTGAGTGGGCGACGAATACCCGACGTGCCGCGATAGGATTACCTTTTCTCCGTCACGTCAGAGCGAGGCCCAGCATGGCAAGGGGCCGGCGGATAAGCCAAACAAGCGGGCTTCTGACGTGCGATAGGGCTTACTCTGACAACTCCCGAGGGGAACCCGGCCTGGCAAGATATTCAGGACCATAGAGACCGTAGGGCGCCCATGGAGCCCGCCCCAAAAAAGCAAAACCGCTCCGAGCCGGGAATGTGTGATTCGTTGAGCGAAGGAAGGCCGCTCGATCGTCGATCGAACGGCCTTCCACTCTGACATTACCAGGCTGCTATTCTACGGCCCAGGTGTCATGATTTCTACGGTTGCGCTGACGACGCGGTGATCGGAGGGATACCTTCCTTCCAGTGCGACGTCAGCATTGTCCAGCGACTCACCGATCACGATGGCGTCGTGAACATCGACCATCATCCCTTGTACGAAGATGTAGTCGATCCGGTCGTGCTTATCACTCGGGTCATTGACGTCCGTCGTATTGGTCCAGGTCAGGCCGCGATGGGTGAGCTCATTCGGATAGAAGGCGCGATATGCGTCAACAAAGCCTAGCTCGTCTAGCCGCGTGCTCACGGGCCAGTCTACCTTGATGGAATTGATTCCCACATCAGCAGCGGCTTGCGTCCAGTCGAGGTGCGACGGCTCGTTCATGTCTCCCATAATGATCACAGCTTCGATGTCTGGATGCAATGCTTTCATCGTTGCCATCTCTTGCTCTACTTCGGCCATCGCCTCAGCGTGCGCCTCGTTTGCATAAGCGATCGCCAGAGCCTCAGCTGCTTCAGGTCCAAGAGCCTCCACATTCCCGAATCGGTGCCCCTTGTTCCCCTGCTCTGTGTTCGGTGCTCGAACTTCCCATCTCTCATCTCGCACTTTGGCGCTCGGGCGCTCCGACCTCATCGCCCGGGGAGGGCCGACAAGGGGAAGGGCGAACAACGCGAGCGACCCAGTGAGATGTGCGAGATTCGAAGTGCGAATCCAGCGCTGCCGCGGTAGCAAAGGCCGGAGGCTCTTGACCGGCTGGGGTCGGTGGACCGAGCCCGGGTCCCAGGCCCCAAACCCCCTTCAGCGCCGCGGCGGCTTGACCGGAGGTGGCGCGATGACGGGTTCTTCCTCGGGATCCGGGTTGGGTGCCGGGGGGGGGATGTCCTCGACCGCGATGGTGTCTTTCTTGGGCTGCGTGATCTCGGGATCGGCGGGATTGAGAACTCTGTCCAGGGCGCTGGGCTCGTAGATCGAGGCAAACCGGGACTCGGGCAAGTCTTCGACGATCTCCTTCATGAAATCGATCCAGATGGGCAGCGCCAGGTTGCCGCCGTACATCTCCTCGCCCAATGTTTTCTTTTCGTCGTAGCCGACCCACACCCCGGCGGTGAAAATGGGCGTGATACCCACAAACCACACGTCGGTTGATTCGTCGGTCGTGCCCGTCTTCCCCACGATGGGATAGTCGACGGCTTGAGCACGCCAGGCGGTTCCCCCCTGGACGACGCTGCGCAACAGGTAGAGCATTTTGGCGCAGACCGTCGGCGTGATCACCTGCTCGAACTCCGTCTGATGCTCCTCCAGGGTCTGACCGTCGTAGTCCTCGACGCGTCTTACGAAATAAGGCTCGGCCCGGACTCCCTCGTTTCCGAAAGTGCTGAATGCGGATGTGATCTCCTCCAGCGTCAGCTCACCCGCCCCGAGGGCCATCGACAAAACCGGCACGTATTGATGGTCGATCCCGAAACGCTTGGCCATCTGGATGACCTTGCGCACCCCCAGCGCCTTGGCCAGGCGGATGGTGGGAACGTTGCGCGATTCGGCCATGGCCTGCCCCATCGGGATCAGGCCCTTGAACTCCTCGTCCGAGTTCTTGGGTTCGTAGGGGCGGCCCAGAGCATCCACATGGTAGAAGGGCGCATCGAGCAGCTTCTCGAACGGCGACCGGCCTTCCTCCACCGCCACGGCGTAGGTGAAGGGCTTGAAAATCGAACCGGGTTGGCGCAGGGCCTGGGTGGCCCGGTTGAACTGGCTGTACTGAAAGTCGAAACCGCCCACCATGGCCTTGATGGCGCCCGTCTGGTTGTCCAGCGCGAGGAATGCTCCCTGCACCTCGGGGATCCGTTCCAATGTGGCTTCGGCCACCTTTTCGGCCCGATCGATCTTGCCCAGGTTGCAGATCACCAGATCTCCGACCTTCAACGCCTCGTCCAAGCGCTTCTTCTTGGTCCAGGCGATGTCCTCGGGCGTCAATTCCGCGCGGTAGCTGCCGAACTTGAGCGTGGCCTTGGCCGGTTCCACAGCGACGACCAATCCATGGATCAACTGGCCCTCACTCAGAATCTGCCGCCAATCGGAGTGAAAGAAGTCATCCAATTCCTTTCCCTGTTCGAGGATGTTCTCACCGGCTCCCTCCCAGGGGTGGTTCTTCTTGTCGAACTCCAGCAGCCCCTTGCGCAAGGCCTTGAGCGCCGCCGCTTGCATCTTGCTGTTGAGCGTGGTGTAGACCCGCAGCCCCCCCTTCCAGATGCGATCCGTGGGGTAGTTGCGTTCCAGGTGCTGGCGGACCCATTCGACGAAGTAGGCTGCAGGCTCGCGCTCGCTGCTGCCCTTGGCCTGGAGAGGCTCGTCGATGGCCTCCTGGTAGGTCCTTTCGTCGATATACCCCTCGGCCAGCATCCGCCTCAGGGCGTAAGCCCGGCGTTGCAGTGCGCGGTCGGGATGCCGGATCGGCGTATACCTTTCGGGAAGTTGAAGAATCCCGGCCAGCAGCGCAGACTCGGCTACGGTCAGTTCGTCGAGCGTCTTGTTGAAGTAGAACTGAGCGGCGGCGGCGACTCCGTAAATGCCGTGGCCCATGTAGATCTGGTTGAAGTAGAGTGTGAAGATCTCTTCCTTGGAGAACTTCTTCTCGGCCTCCAGGGCGAATATCATGTCCTTGATCTTGCGCTCGATCCGTTTTTCGGAACTGGTGAAGCGCAGCTTGCAGAGCTGCATGGTGAGGGTGGAGGCGCCCTTCCACTCCCCGAAGAGCACATTGCGTACCACGGTGATCAGAAAGCGTCGGACGTCGATTCCCGAATGTTCGAAGAAGTTGGCGTCTTCAGCCGCCAGGATCGCGTTTCGAAGGCGTTCCGGAATCTGGTCGTAAGTCACCAGAACGCGCTTCTCCAGCGCATACTCCCCGATCACCTCGCGCCCATCGTCGGCATAGACGTAGGAAACGACGTTGGGGCGCACATCCTGCAGTTCCTCGACCTGTGGCAGGTCGATGGAGAAACCGAGCAGCATCCCGCTCAGCGCACCCACCGATATCGCCGCCAGCAAAAGCACCAGGTAGCCGCCGAGATAGACGTAGCGCTCGCGGCTGGGATCCTGCGCCCATTCCCCGGCTGCCTGCAGCCGAGATTTGAAATTGTCCCACCAAGCTTTCATCCGATCGTCCCCGCCTTTGCACACAAGGACACCGGAAAGGGCCAATGGGTTTCACTGCGATGACTCGGGCCCCATCGCCCCTTTGTTAGCTCGATCACCATATTTCACCCTTGATCAGTATACTTTAGCGCCATGAAGAATACGCGATGGATGGCCCTGATCGGGATTGCTCTCTGTATCGTTCTTCCGCTCGCCGGCCAGGAATGGCAGTCGAAGGGGCTTCTACTGACCGACTCCAGCCCGGATGAGACCATGATCTGGCTTGATCGCCTTGCCGATGTGCAACCCGACCGGCTGATCCTCATCGAGTCGCGAGACGGATCGCTGCGAGCCACCTACGCCGTCAAGCACGCGATCGACGACCACATCATCCTCAAGCGGCCACTCGACGCCGAGTTTCTGGCCGGCTCCCGGGTGTTTCAGTAGGGGTCTGCAGCCCCCTACTCCCCTTTCTGCTCGTGGATCGTGGTGAGTTTGACGATCTCGTAGGTGGCCTCGCCGCGAGGGGTCCGAACCAGCACCTCGTCGCCCTCTTCGTGACCCATCAAGCTTTTGCCGATCGGCGAAGTCGTCGAGATCCAGCCTTTGCTGACGTCGGATTCTTCCGAAGTGACCAGGCGATAGGTCTTTTCCACGCCACTCTCGACATCGCTTACCACCACCGTCGAGCCGTAGGAAACACGGTCGTGGGGAATCTTGTTCAGGTTGACCAAGGAGAGCTTGGAGAGGCGTGAGCGGAGTTGTGCCAGCTCCGCCTGGACGTAGGATTGGCGCTCTTTGGCGGTTTGATACTCGGCGTTCTCACGCAGATCCCCCATTGCAATGGCTTTCTTGAGGGCCTCGGGAAGTTCTTCGCTGAGTTCACGCTCCAGCGCACGGATACGCTTTTCTAGCTTTCTCTTTGCGTCTTTCAAAACCTTGTCGCCTCAGTGACCCAATCGAGCAGCAACCCCGGAAACAATCCGAACCAGAGGGTGCCGATCAGCATCACGGTCAGCGTGATCCGTACCGGAAGGGAAACCGCAATCTCCGCGGGCTCTCCTTCGTATTCGTGCATGAACATCAATACGATCACGCGCAGGTAGTAATAAACTCCGGCCGCCGAGGCCAGCAGCCCCAAAACGACCAGAAGGAACATCTCGCCCCGCACAGCCGCCGAAAAAAGAAAGAACTTTCCCATGAATCCCGCGGTGGCGGGGATTCCGGCCATTGAAATCAGAAAAACAGCCAGTGAGATTCCCAGGAAGGGATGGTGGTAGCCGGCTCCCCGGTAATCGTCCAGTTCGACCAGCCTTTCCTCTTTGCGGCCCAGGATCTGAACCACGCTGAACGCTCCCAATGTCATCAGGGCGTAGGCGGCCAGATAAAAGAGCACGGCTCCGCTTCCGGTCTGATTGTGCGCAGTCACCCCCACCAACAGATAACCGGCGTGGGCGATCGACGAATAGGCCAACATCCTTTTGATATTGGTCTGCGTCAAGGCCGCCAAATTGCCCAGGATCATCGTCAAGGCCGCCGAAGCCCAAAGCAGCGGTTGCCATTGGGGCGCCAGTTCGGGGAGGACTTGCTCGAGCAGACGCAGGAAGGCTAGGAAGGCGGCAGCCTTGGAACCCACCGCCAGCAGGGCGGTCACCGGAATCGGAGCCCCCTCGTACACGTCGGGCGTCCAAACGTGAAAGGGGACCAACGCCGCCTTGAAGCCGAAACCCACCACCAAAAGAACCAAGGCCAGCAGGAGCGCCAACGAAGCATCCGCTCCATCCAAGGCCGCGGCAATCTGAGCGTAGCGTGTCGAACCCGTCACTCCGTAGATGAAAGCGATGCCGTAAAGCAGAAAGGCGGTGGAGAAGGCCCCCAGGATGAAGTACTTCCAGGCGCTTTCGGCGGACCTGCCGCCTCGCCGATAGCCGGCCAGAACGTAGCTGGAGATGGAGAGCAGTTCGATCCCCAGGAAGGTCATCATCAGATCGGCGCTGGCGGCCATCAGACACATGCCGACCGTGGAGAAGAGCAGCAGCGCCGTGAAGTCTCCCCGGCCCAGGTCGTCCCTGCCCAGATAGCTCGAAGCCAGCAGCAGCACGGCCCCCGCGGCGAAAAGAAAGAGCAAGCGCGAGAAGTCGGCGAAAGGATCTCGGACCACCATTCCGAAGAATCCTTCGGTCGGGCCGGCGGCGGGAATGAAGATCGCACCCGCCGCGGCGGCCAGTCCGGCGGAACCCAGCCAGGCCGCCGCCTGGTCGCGTCCCAGCGGCCGAAAAGCCGAATAGAGCATCACCAGGACGCCGGTCAGCGCCAGGATCGTTTCAGGCAGAAGGACGCTGTAGTTAAGGCTCACGATTCTCCACCCGAATGGCGCGGCTGTCGCGGACCTGGTCGATCCGCTCGATGACTCGGGCCACGGAGGCGTCCATGGGCCGCAGGAAAGTAGTGGAATAGAGGCCGATCCAGAGAGACACGATCAGCAGCGGCACCAGGATGGCGGTTTCCCTCCAACCCAGATCTCTCAAGCCCCGGTTCTCGTTGTGAACAACTCGGCCCAAAAACACACGCTGGTACATCCAGAGCATGTAGACAGCCGAGAGGATGATGCCCGTGGCGGCCAAGGCGGCCAGCAGACCGCTCTCCAGAAACGTCCCCTGTAGAATCAAGAACTCTCCGACAAACCCGTTCAAGCCGGGCAATCCGATACTGCTCAGAGTGATGACCATGAAGAAGAAGCTGAAACGGGGCATGACGTGGGCCAAGCCTCCGAAATCTCGGATCATCCGGGTATGGCGTCGGTCGTAGATCATCCCCACCAGCAGAAAGAGGGCCCCGGTGGAAATCCCGTGGTTGATCATCTGCAGGGTGGCGCCCTCCAGTCCCTGGATATTGAAGGCGAAAATCCCCAGCACCACGAACCCCAGATGGCTGACCGACGAATAGGCCACCAACTTCTTCACATCGGGCTGGACCATGGCTACCAGCGCCCCGTAGATGATCCCCACCACCGCCAAGGCGCAGATCCAAGGGGCAAAATCGACGGAGGCGCCCGGGAAGAGCGGCAGGCAGAAGCGCAGCAGCCCGTAGGTTCCCATCTTCAGCAATACACCCGCCAGAATGACCGAGCCTGCCGTGGGCGCTTCCACGTGGGCGTCGGGCAACCAGGTGTGGAACGGAAAAAGCGGCACCTTGATGGCAAAAGCCAGAAAGAAAGCCCCAAAGAGCAGCTTTTCGGTCAAGGGCGAAAGCAGCAGGCTCCCGTCGCTCAGCCGCCGCGTGATCTCCACAAGGTCGAAGCTGCGTCCGCCGTCGGCGTAGTAGAGAGTGATGATGGCGCCCAGCATCAGGATCGACCCGGCCACGGTGTAGAGAAAGAATTTGACCGCCGCGTAGAGCCGCCGCTTCCCTCCCCATACCCCGATCAGAAAGTACATGGGGATGAGCATGACCTCCCAAAACAGATAGAACAGAACCAGATCGAGGGCCATGAAGACGCCGAGCATCCCCGTCTCCAGGGCCAACAGCAGCACCAGATAAGAGCGAAGGTGCTGTCCGATATTCCAGCTGCAGAGCACCGCCAAGGGCATCAAGAAGGTGGTCAGCAGGACCAGGAAGAGACTGATTCCGTCGACTCCGAGGTGATAGCGAACGTCGAAGTCGCCCACCTCGAACCAAGCCCGGTTCTCGACGAATTGCATCTCGCTCGAGGCGGCGTCGAATCCCAGTGGGAG
>JBFGHF010000193.1:0-7214 GCA_041578355.1 Acidobacteriota bacterium | reverse complement strand
GGTTAACCACCCATCCCGATGGCACCGTTCTGGGTCTGGCGCTCGTGAATCGCGCGGTGCAGGCCCACGGGGCCGAGATTCGGGTTGTCAGCCGGGAAGGCCGCGGCGCCGAGTTCGAGATCCGTTTGCGGAGCGGAGGATTGTCGTGAAACAAGTCCTGGTGGTCGACGACGAACAGCAGGTGCTCCTTGCACTGGACGAAACGCTGCGCCATGGCGGCTATGACGTCATTACGGCCAGCAACGGAGTGGAAGCCGTGGGCAAGCTGCGGGGCGGCTGTTTCCAGGCGGTGATCAGCGATGTCCGAATGCCGGAACTGACCGGACTCGATCTGCTGCGTCAGGTCAAAAAGCTCTCACCCCTGACGCCGGTGATTCTCTTGACCGGACACGGCTCGGTGGCGGACGCCGTGTCGGCCCTCAAGCAGGGCGCCTTCGACTACCTCATGAAGCCGTTCTCGGCCCGCCAGCTGAACGAAGTCTTGGCCAAGGCCACATCCGGCTCTCTTGAGGGGGATCGGGAAACGGAATCGATTCTCACCCGCAATTCCCGGATGCGCAAACTGTTGGCGACCGCCGCCCAAGCCGCCCATAGCGATGCCACGGTTCTCATCGAGGCCGAAAGCGGGACCGGCAAGGAACTGCTGGCTCGCTACATTCATCGACAGAGCCCTCGTGCGACGGGTCCGTTTGTAGCGGTCAACTGCGCCGCCCTGCCGGGCGAACTTCTCGAGAGCGAGATGTTCGGTCATGAAAAGGGCGCATTCACCGGCGCGGAACGCAAAAAACCCGGGAAATTCGAGTTGGCTTCGGGGGGCACCGTTTTGCTCGACGAAGTCGGCGAGATGGCGCCCCTGCTGCAGGCGAAACTTCTGCGTGTCATACAGGAAAGGGAAATCGACCGGGTGGGCGGGCTGCGGCCCGTCGCTGTCGACGTGCGCATGATCGCGACCACCAATCGCAATCTTCAGGAGCAGGTTCAGGCAGGAAAGTTCCGCGAGGACCTCTACTACCGGCTCAATGTCATCCCTCTGGCGATCCCGGCCTTGCGCGAGCGCAAGGAGGATATTCCCCTGTTGGTCAACCACTTTTGCGAGAAGCACCGTTCGAACGGACATCGACTGCGTTTCGCCCAGGAGACGTTGGCACTTTTGGAGCGCCACGATTGGCCGGGAAACGTCCGGGAGCTGGAGAACATGACCTGCCGGGCGTTGGCTCTTTGTCGCAACCCGGTGGTGTCCCCCGCCGATCTGCTCATCCCGCCCGGAGATCGAGCCGAGGATTCCGTGCGTCTCGAAGCCGGCGTCTCCCTGCGCGATCTCGAGCGCCAAATCATCCGAATCACACTGCAGGAAACCGGCGGCAACCGGACCCACGCGGCGAGAATGCTGGGCATCAGCTTGCGCACCCTGCGCAACAAACTGGCCAGCTACAGGAAAGAGGGAGAGATTCTCTGATGGAACTGATTCATCCGCCCTTGCTCAGTCAGATCAAAGCATTCATGGACCGTTCGCTGCGGCGGCAGGAAATCATCAGCAGCAATCTGGCCAACGTCGACACTCCCGGCTACCGGGCGAAACGATTGGAGTTCTCCCGGATTCTGCGCACCCAACGGGGCGATCACTGGATGGACCCTTCCTCGTCGAAGTTCTCGAGTTCCGTTTCCCGTCTTCACAGCAGGATCGACCGCAAAGGTGTTGCGGGATCGCTTGGCAACGACCGTAACAACGTGAATCTGGAAGCGGAGATGACGGAGCTGGCTCAGAATTTGCTTAAGTTCTCTATCGTGTCAGAAATCTACCAGAAGGAAATCCAAATGATCCGCTCGGGAATTCGCGAGGGACGATCATGAGCACCCTGTTTTCGGCATTGGACGTCAGCGCCTCGGCACTCCAGGCTCAACGTCAGAGACTCAATCTGCTGATCACCAACATGGCCAACTCCGAGACGACCCGGACTCCCGAGGGAGGACCCTACCGGCGAAAGGATTTGGTCTTCGCCAGTCAGCCCCTGCAGTCTTTCCCGGAAATTCTTGCCCAGCTGGGGGGAGCCGGGACGACTCTGGAGGCGGTCCGGATCGAGAGGATCGTGACCGATCCGAGTCCTCCCCGGCTGCGCTACCAACCCGGCCACCCCGACGCCGACGAGGCCGGGTTCGTGGCTTATCCGAATGTGGATCCGTTGGAGGAAATGGCCACTCTGATGTCGGCCGTGCGGGCCTTCGAGATCAACGTCAAGGCCTTCGAGGCCGTAAGGGAGATTGTGCAGCGGTCGATAGATCTGGCAAGGGCCTGAAGGGCCTGAACAACGAGGTGCATTCGCAATGACCGACCTACCGATTCATCGCGTCGATCCGCTCCAGCAACTTGCCGACCTGCAACGCCAGGAAGCGGCCTCGTCTTCGGAGGGAGGCTTCGAAGAGGCTCTCGGCGACGCGCTGCAGAAAGTCGACGATCTGCAGAAACAATCGGAAGTGGAGGTGCAGCGCATCCTCAGCGAAGACGTCAACGACGTTCATACCGCGATGATCGCGCTTCAGAAAGCGGACCTCTCCTTCCAAATGATGATGCAAGTCCGCAACAAGCTCGTCGAAGCCTATCAAGAGATCATGAGGATGCAGGTCTAACGGCCTGGATTCGGTCCTTCGCCGCTGTTTCTCGTCTGGTGAGTGATGTCCGACTCTTTGTTCACACAACTCAAGGAACTCAATCGCCGGCTGAGCCTCAACCAGAAGCTCTCCATCGCGGCGCTCTCCACGGTCGTTCTGTGCAGCATCCTTTCCTTTGTCTATTTGATCCAGGGGGACGGTCACCAGCTCCTCTTTTCGGGGCTCGACGCCGAGAGCGCGGCCCGGGTGACGGATCGTCTCGATGAGTTGGGAATCGGCTACCGTCTGAGCGACCGAGGGAGCGCGGTGCTCGTCCCCGCTGAAAGAATCGACGAGGCTCGGCTCTCATTGGCGGCCGAGGGAATGCCGAGCACCGGCCGGATGGGATTCGAGATTTTCGACCAGAACAACTGGGGGCTCACCGACTTTGCCGAGAAGATCAACTTCAACAGGGCTTTGGAAGCCGAGTTGGAGAGGACCATTCTCAGCCTCTCGGAGATCTCACGGGTGCGAGTTCATTTGGTCCCGGAGAAGGACGCCCTTTTCGAGGAGGACGAACGTCCGGCCAAGGCCTCGGTTTTGATCCAACTCAGGAGAGCGACGGCCCTGCCGGCCCCGAAAATCGCGGGTATCACCAATCTGGTGGCTTCGGCGGTGGAGGGACTCGAGCCCGCCAACGTCACGGTCGTGGATGTCTCGGGGCGACTTCTCACGGAGAACGGGGCCGGTTCTCGTATCGATGGGACATTGCGGGAACTCGAGAAGGAGGCCGAGGCCGGCCTGGCCGCCAAGGTGATCTCGGTCCTGGAGCCTCTGGTGGGGAAGGGCCGGGTCAGGGTCAGCGCGCTGGTCGAGCTCAATAACAGTGAAGTGACCCAGACCGAGGAGTTGTTCGATCCCAAGCAAAGCGCCCTGGTTCGGCAACTGCGGACCGATCAGAGCAGCCAGGAGGAGACAGCTCGGGGGATCCCTTTCAAAGCCAACGACGGTGAAGAAGAGCCCGCCGCGACTCCTCTGCAGGGAGAGAAGCTTCTACAAGAAGAGGTCCATTACGAAGTCAGCAAGACGGTGCGCAACCTGATCCAGCCGCGCGGCTCGGTCAAGCGGGTGGCCGTGGCCGTCGCAGTCGATCACAAAATGATCAGCGAAACCGGCCCCGACGGTGCAGTCGTCGAGAAGAGCGAACCCCGAAGTGTCGAAGAAATGGGCCAGATCAAGAACCTGGTGACGGGCGCCATCGGCTACGACCAAAACAGGGGAGACACCTTGACCGTGGAAAACATCCCTTTTTCGCTGTCCGCCGAGTCGTTGCCTCCACCGGGGTTTCTGGAAACCTACCCCAGGCTGGTCTGGACCGGGCTCCGCTATTTCAAGTTGTTCGCACTCTTTCTCCTCTTTTACCTGTTCATTTTTCGGCCGCTCCGAAAGCGGGTTTTCACCTATGTCGAAGTGACCGAGCCTGATGTCAAACAACTCGAGTCGGGGCGGGAGGTGGAAGCGTTGGCCCAGAACTCCAAGACGGAGCCGAAGGCCTTGGGGGCTGGCGCGGGGGAAGATGCGCAAGCGGACGGTACCAGGCTGGTCGGGTCGCCGCCTCGCAGCCAACCGCCCAGTCCCGAGGAGATGGGCCAACAAGTGCTTCAGCTGGCGCGGCAGGAGCCTGAACTGGTCACAAAACTGGTGCGGGCGTGGCTCGCGGAGGGTGCTTGATGACGGGAGTAGCCGAAGCCGTCCCGGACGGGGCGGCACAAGTCACGTTGGTTCGCGGTCCTGAGAAAGCCGCCATTCTCCTGCTTTTTCTGGGTGAAGAGATCAGTGCGGAAGTCTTCAAACTTCTGGAAGACGAAGAGGTCACCCGAATCAGCCGCGTGATCGCCCGCTTGGGCTATCGCGAACCGACTGAGCGCCAGGCGGTGATCGCCGAGTGTCACTCGGAACTCGTGGAAGGTCGGATCCGGATGCGAGGCGATCTCGATTACGCCAGCCGTGTCATCGGAGAAGCCTTCGGCGCCGACAAGGCCCGCGAAGTGATCGAGCGGCTCTCGGTCGATGAACTGGAGCTGACCGAAGGGATGAAAAAACTGCGCGGCGCCGACCCCCGCCATCTCGCCAAAGTGCTCGAAGACGAACATCCTCAAGCCGTAGCCTTGGTACTCGCGCATCTGGAAGCCGAAAGTGCCGGCAAGATCATCGGCGCACTGCCCGAGCCTCGTCGCAGCGACGTCTGCTTCCGCCTGGCCAACCTGGAGCAGCTCTCCGAACCGGTTCGCGATCAGGTGACCGATGTCATCGCAGCTCGCCTCTCCAGCGGACAGGATCAGGCCGATCAGGCCGGAGGACCGCGTCGAGTGGCCGAAATCTTCAATCGGATGGACCGGGAGATGAGCCAGGAGACGCTCGAGAAGATCGAGGAGAACGACTCCAATCTGGCCTTGCGCATCCGCAATCTGATGTTCGTTTTCAACGACATTCTGCTCATCAACGACAGCGACATGCGCAAGATCATTCAGCGTGTCGACAAGAAGATGTTGGTCCAGGCGCTCAAGGGCGCCGCCGAAGAGGTCAAGGACCACTTCTTCCGCAACATGTCGCAACGCGCCGTGGAGATGCTCGAGGAAGACATGGAGGCGGTCGGTCCCATCAAGAAGAGCGATGTCGAAGACGCGCGCCGCGAAGTCGTCAACATGATCCGGGAAATGGAAGGGGAGGGAGAGATCTCCCTGGGCCAGTCGGGAGGCGATCAGTATGTCGTCTAAGGTGGTCCGCTCGCCACAGGCCGAAGTCATCCGGTTCAAGAACTGGGAGGCGGCCCGCCGGCCCTCTCCTGAACCCGACGCTCAACCCGTCGAAGCCGAAACGGAGCCGGTCCCGCAAGACGAGTCGCCGACTCCGACGGGCGAGGAACTCAGTCGGCTCGAACGTGAGGCCTATCGGGAGGGCTATGAAGCCGGCGAGCGCTCGGGAATGGAAATGGCCGACCGAAAGATCCAGTCCATGCTGGAACGTTTCGCCGCCTCGCTGGAGGAACTGGGCCGCCTGCGTCTCACCATACTCCGCGAAACCGAACGAGAGTTGGTCAGGCTGGCGCTGGAGATCGCCAAGAAACTGGTCCACCGCGAAATCCGCATCGACCCGGAGATCATCGTCACGCTGGTCCGAGTCGCTTTGGGCAAACTGAAAGTGAACAGTCCCGTTGTGGTGCGCCTCAACGCCCGAGATCACGGTCTCCTGGAGCCTTTGTTGGAGGAGCTTACCGGGGGCGGTTCCGACACCCAGGTCTCGCTCAAAGTCGCCCCCGAACTGAATCGAGGCGACTGCCGGATCGAGTCCGATTTCGGCACCGTCGAGGGTCGTATCGACGAACAATTCCGCGAGATTGAGAAGGGACTCCTGGGTCAGTTCTAACGGGGCGCGGCCCTCCAGTCTGCGCTCCGCATGAACCGCAGTCGTCCCGACTTTCGCTTATGATCGACCTCCGACCCCATTTTCAAAAACTGGAACGAATCGAGCCGCTCAGGATTCACGGGAGGGTGAACCGCGCGGGAGGGTTGGTGATCGAGTCCGACGGTCCCCGCGTCAGCATCGGCGAGGTCTGCGAAATCTGGCCGGACGAGCAGTCGGAAACCGTGGAGGCCGAGGTGATCGGCTTTCGCGGGAAAACGGTGCTGAGCATGCCGCTCTACTCGACCGACGGCGTCTGTTTGGGAGACCGTGTCGTCTCGCTGAAGAAGCAGCCCTCCATCGCCGTAAGCGAAAAGCTTCTGGGCCGAGTCGTCGATGCCACCGGACGCCCCTTGGACGGCAGCGGCCTGCCGCACCGCAGCGAGTCTCGCTCTCTTTTGGAGGCGCCCGTCAACCCCCTCAAGCGTCCCCCGATCAGCCATTCCCTCGGCACCGGCGTCCGCTGCATCGACGGACTGCTTCCGGTGGGACGCGGCCAACGGATCGGAATCTTCGGCGGCAGCGGCGTAGGCAAGAGCACGTTGCTGGGGATGATGGCCAAGTTTACGGAGGCCACCGTCAACGTCATCGCGCTGGTCGGGGAACGGGGCCGCGAGGTGAATCCGTTCGTTGAGCAACAGCTGGGCCCAGAAGGCCTGGAACGCAGCGTCGTGGTGGTTTCGACATCCGATCACCCTCCTCTGATGCGGATCAGGGCCGCTTTGGCTGCCACGACCATCGCCGAGTTTTTTCGCGATCGAGGACATCATGTCCTGCTGGTCATGGATTCCGTCACGCGGGTCGCGATGGCCCAGCGAGAGGTAGGCCTGGCAGCGGGCGAGCCGCCCTCGTCCAAAGGATACACTCCGTCGGTTTTCGCCCTCCTGCCCAAGCTCTTCGAAAGAGCGGGGAATTTCGAGAAGGGAAGCATCACGGGCTTCTACACCGTGCTCATGGAGGGGGACGATTTGCAGGAACCCGTGGCCGACGCGGTTCGCGGCTTGCTCGACGGTCACATCGTGCTCTCCCGCGAATTGGCCGCGCACAACCACTTTCCCGCCATCGACGTGCTGGAGAGCGTCAGCCGACTCAGCAACGATCTGATGGAAGTTCCCCATGCCGAAGCCGCACACGAAATGCGCCGTTTGCTGGCCGCCTACCGCAAG
>JBFGHF010000192.1:0-7250 GCA_041578355.1 Acidobacteriota bacterium | reverse complement strand
TGGGCTTGAAAGCAGACCACGGACCCACGGACCCACGGACCCACAGACCCAGGACCCACCCTCCTTCGCTCCGAGACGGAGCTACGGCGGGCAGGCAGACCCACGGACCCCTTCCGCCCCGCCTCCGGGTCACCCTGGCCGACGTTGCACCCTCACATTGTCCGGCAATTCCCCCTTCTCACTCTTCCGGAGCGCCTGAAAAAGCGAATCCGGCGTGTGGTGCGAGTCGTCGATGACGATGCCGTCGGCGAAGAGGGCGTCCTGGAGGGCGGCGGAGATGGCGTGCAGCGGAGCGCCGCCGCCTTCCCCCATCCCTTTGGCTCCGCTGAAGCTGAAGGGGGAGGGAGTCTGCATGTTGGCGGTCTTCAGGTCGGGCATGTTGAGCGCCGTGATGGGGATGTAGTCGCTGAAGGTGCTGGTCATCAAATTGCCGCTCTCGTCGTAGGCGCAGGTTTCATGGAGAGCGGCCCCGATGCCGTGGGCGGTCGCCCCGTGGACCTGGCCTTCGACCACCAGCGGATTGATCACAGTACCGCAGTCGTCGACCACGGCGTAGGCGTGAATCCGCGGCCGATAGGTGCCCTGTTCGATTTCCATCACGGCGATGTGCAACTGGGCGGCGTAGGTCAGCGTGAGATTGCCGTATTTGCGCTCGGTGTCTGGGATCTGGAAGGGCGGGACGTAGATATAGCGGCAGTTGAGGGTCAGCTCGCGCAGTTCCTCGGGGAGTTCGGCGTTGTTGACGTTGACCAGATTGGCCAAGCCCCAGTAGTTGATCGAGCGGTCCGTGCCCGACACGCGGACCTCAGGACCCTGGGCGCCGCTCCCGAACTCGAGTTCCTGCGGCGCGCACTTCAAGGAGTGGCAGGCAAGCAGCGTCATCTCCTTTTTCAGCTTGCCGGCGGCGCCGTGGACCGCCGAGAGCCCGGTCACGGCGAACTGGCTGGCGTAGGTGCCGGAGTGGCCGGTGTAGGTGTTCCATTCGGTGTTGAATCCGGTCCGCACCCGAACCGCGTCGGGATGGATTCCGAGTTCGTCGGCCACGACCTGGGCTGTGGTGGTTTCGTGGCCCTGGCCCTGAGGGACGCTGCCCAGGCTCACCACCAACTGGCCGTCCATGTCGATTTTGATGTTGGCCGCCTCGGAGTTCCCCGAGAAGGGCAGGTACTTGTTGAGGATGCGCGACTGGCCGAAGTTGTTGGTCCCGGAATCGAGAGTGGTGCCGATGCCGATCCCCACACGGCGTCCCTCGCTTCGCCAGGCCTGCCTTTTTTCTTTCCAAGAGTCCCAGCCCACGATTTCCTTGGCTTTCTGGAGCATGCCGGCGTAGTTGCCTGAATCGTAGACGCAGCCGTTGGGCGTGGTGTAGGGAAAGGCGTCGGCGGGAATGTAGTTGCGCGTCCGCATTTCGTCGGCCGGAATTCCCAAGTGATGCCCGCAAATGTCGGCGACTCGCTCCATGAACCAGAGGTGCTGCAGACGCGAGTATCCCCGGTTGGGGGCGGTGGGGCACTTGTTGGTGACGGCCTGTGAGAAATCGATCCGCAGGTTGCGGACGCGGTAGGTGGCGGGAACCACCTGCGACCAGATCACGCACCCCAGCGGTTCGTAGCGGGGATAAGCGCCGCAGTCGTCGATATGACGCGATTCGATGGCGGTGATCACTCCCCGCTCATCGAGCGCGACCCGCGTGTCCCGGAAAGTCCTTTCGTTGCCATGCCCGCTGGCTTGCAGATGTTCGCTGCGCTGCTCGATCCATTTGACCGGCCTTCCGCCGGCGCCGCGGGAAGCCAGGGCGATAGCCGCCATCTGTGGGTAGTTGGTGATCTTGATTCCGAAACTGCCGCCGATGTCATGAGTCTCGACGTGGATCTGTTCGAGGCTCACCCCCAAGGAAGGGGCCAGAAACTGGATCCCGAACGTGGGAAAGCTGTTGTTGCAAAGGAAATGGATCTTATCGTCGTCCCAGGTGGCGATGATGGCGTTGTTCTCCAACGGGGTGCTGGAGAAGCGGTGAAAGTGGAGCCGCTCGATTTCGACCACCCAGGCGGCCTCTTCGAAGGCCTTGTCCACCTCCCCCCATTCGAAGACGTCCTGATAGATGCAGTTGGTGCCGGCGGCAGGATGCAGCACGGTTTCGTCTCCAAGGGCCTGCTCGGCGTCGATGACGGAGGGGAGCGCCTCGTAGTCCACGTCGACCAGCTCGGCGGCGTCCTCGGCGATCGGTTGCGATTCGGCCACCACAAGCGCCACCGGCTCTCCCTGATAGCGGGCGCGGTCGACCGCCATCGGAAAGTCGACGATTTTAGAGCCGGGCTCGGGTCCGATCTCCATGAACGGTTGGACAAGATCCTTTAACTCGGGCCCGGTCAAAACGCAAGCGACGCGGGGGTGGGCCCGGGCGGCCGAGGCGTCCACGGAACGAATCTTGGCGTGGCCGTAGGGCGAGCGCACGAAGCGGGCGTACAGCATGCCCGCCATTTCGAAGTCGTCGACGAACTTCCCCCGGCCGCGCACCAAACGGTTGTCCTCCTTGCGCCGCAGCGATTGTCCGATCCAGCGGTCGGGTGTTTTTTGACTGCTCATGCTTCGATCCCTCGGGGAGTGAGCGACTTCCGGTGGGTCACTCGGGGCCGGAAAGAGCTCCCTGCAGGCTGTCGATCAAGGCTTGAATGTTCCGCTTGGTCAAGGGTTCCAGTAGCCCGCGGGCTATCGAGGCGATCCTGCCGAAAACCTGCGCTTGGCCGCTCCAGTTCACCCTGGTTCCTTCTGCAACCTCGTCCAGCTCGAAGCCCGCTCCCAAGTTCACGGTTCCCCCTGCCAGACTGCCGGTTCCTCGATAGGTGGCCTTGCGGGGGGGCTCTTTTTCTTCCAGCTTGAGGCGAACCGTGGCCGTGCCTCGGATGTGGGAAACGCCCACCTTCAGCTTGACCACGAAACTCCCGTCTGGCTGCCTCTCCACGCTTTCGAAGTGAGGCAGAAGCGGTGCGAACCGTTCCGGATCCGTCAAGAAGTCGAAGACCTCCCGGGGCGGCCGGCCGACCACGAAGTCTCCCTTGTGTGTAATCATCATTCTGGTCTTCTCCTTCAGGAGTGCGCTATCGTTCAATTATTCAGCCGCTTTGGTTTCATCGCGCATTTTCTCGGACGCCTGGCGAATCGCCTTGAAGATGTTTTGATAGCCGGTGCATCGACAAAGGTTCCCCGCGACAGCCTTGCGGATCTGGCGATCGGTCGGCCGGTCGTTGCGACTCAAAAGCTGGTACGAAGAGAGCAGCAGGCCCGGGGTGCAGAAGCCGCACTGCAAACCGTGCTCTTCGGAAAAGGCCTCTTGCAGGGGATGAAGTTCTGCGCCTTCGGCCAAGCCTTCGACAGTGAGGATCTCTCCTCCGTCCGCTTGCATCGCAAACACCGTGCACGACTTGACCGACTTGCCGTTGAGAAGAACTGTACAGGCGCCGCAATAGGAAGTCTCGCAGCCGATGTGGGTGCCTGTAAGCCGGAGCTGATCGCGCAGGAAGTCGACCAGGAGCGTGCGCGGCTCGGTGCGGCGCTCATGAAGTTCACCGTTTACTTTCAACCGGACGGGGAGGGGCTCGATCGCCTCAGCCATAGATGTGCTCAACCTCGACTTTCTCGCCTCGACTGCGTCGCAGCGCCAGCAGAGTCGCCTCTTCCACCAGATGTGCCACCAGATTCCTTTTGAAATCGACCGAACCCCGCATGTCGGCCTGCGGATCGCAAGCCTCCCGGGCCGCCTCCGCCGCGCGCCGGATCGCAGCAGCGTCTACTGCCCGGCCCTCGAGTTCGGCCTCGGCGGAGGCGATTCTACGGGGATGGAGGCCGACCGAACCCAGGGCAACAGCCGCCCCGGTGCAGATTCCCTCGCGCATCGTCAAAGCGACCGCCGAACTGGCCGTCGCATAGACTTGAGCGCACCTCTTGTAGGCAAGATAGGCTCCACCGGAACCCGGCCCCGGCTGCCGAATCTGCACTTCGCTGATGACCTCGTCGGGCGCCAGACTGGTCGTGTAAGCATCCACAACGAGGTCCGCCAGATCGATACTTCTCTCGGACGAGTCCTTGACGGCCGTCACTCTGGTATCCAGGGTCAGCAGAACGGGGGCCCAGTCTCCGGAGGGGTCCGCCTCGGCCAGAGAGCCGGCCAAGGTGCCCATATTGCGGACTTGCACGTCGGCGATGCCCGCGGCGCAGTCGACTAGAACGGGGATCCGGCGGGCGACGGGTGAACTCTCGATATCGGCGTGCCGGACCAATGGCCCGATCTGTAATTGATCTCCATCCTCGGCCAAAGTCGACAGTCCGGGGATGAAGTTGAGGTCGACCAGGTGGGCGGGTGAAGCCAACCGCAGTTTCATCAAGGGGATGAGGCTTTGACCGCCGGCGAGCAGCCGTGCATCAGCCCCTAATTCCGCCAAAAGCCGAGAAGCCTCGGAAAGGGAAGACGCCCGATGATATAGGAAGGGATAGGGATGCATTCTTGGTCCCGCTGTTCCGGGCGACCGATCAATCGGCGCTAGGAAGGCCTCCTCGGCGGGGAACAGGGTAATGAAGTGGCAGCCGGCAGGTCAAGGCTCCTGCGAAATGACAGGATCGGCCTGAGTCGTCAAGCCACCGCCCGTGGCCGTCGGGGTCGGGTCTTTCCTGGCGAAAAGAGGTCGAAGCACCAAGCCACCGAGCCTGTCGTCATTTCAGGAGTCCGCTGCCACAAGCGGTAAAATCTAGCCTACGCGGCGACCCGGAGGTCGCTGGATCTTCCAGATAAATCGTTGATTCCATGATGGTTCGAGGTGTGGGACGTCGATTGGGCACAGGGTTTGCTTTGTAGTTGACGGCTATGCAGCCCGGAAACATGGTGTTTCCGGAAACGGCCGGCCTCTCATGGGGTCGGCCGTTTTTTCGTTATTACAGGTCTCTTGCCGGAAACCTCACATCTTCCGTCCGATTGAACCTGGCACCCGGATCAAGGTAAAACTCCGGGGATGAGGCTGGCGCTCTTCGACTTGGATGAAACGCTCATCGGAGGAGACAGTGATCTTCTCTGGATCGAGTTTTTGGTGGAGGAGGGACTTCTGCCGCCCGGCCACGTTGCCACCAGTCACCGCTACTACAACGAGTATGCCCAGGGCCGCCTGGATATCGACGAGTTCATGAGTTTTCAGCTCGAGCCGTTGGTTCTGTATCCGCTGGCGGAATTGAAAAGGTGGCGTGACGGTTACATGCGGCGCAAGATTCAGCCTAGTTTTTTACCGGCCGCCGGCCGTCTTCTCGGCCACCATCGCGCCCGGGGCCATCGTCTTGTCATCATTACTTCCAGCAACCGCTTCACCACCGAGCCGATCGCAAAGGCTCTGCAGGTCGATGAGCTGCTCGCCACCGAGTTGGAGATGAGCGAGGGCCGGTACACCGGTCGATACAGCGGCGAGCCATTGCTGGGCGAGGCCAAATTGCGGCGCTTGAAGCAGTGGCGCGAGGAGAAGAACCTGCAGGTCGAGGAAAGCTGGTTCTACAGCGATAGCCGTAACGACATCCCTTTGCTGGAGCACGTCGACCACGCCGTGGCCGTTGATCCGGACGAAGTTCTCCGCAAACACGCCGGCCTCAAGGGCTGGCCCATCATCAGTCTGCGCTAGGCGGATTTCTTTTTCTGCTCGTGTGAGTCTAGCGAGGCTTTCTCGGAGTCGTTCTTTCCCTTGAGCGAATCGCGGAAATTGCTGATCCCCTCACCGAGGCCCTTGCCCAGCTGAGGAAGCCGGCTTGCCCCGAATATGATCACGACGATCGCAAGGATGATGATTAGTTCGGTCACACCTAAGCCGGGCATACGACAACTCCTTCAAAAAGTCATGTTACTCCCACTCTTTCGAGCGTGTCAAACTCGGTGCCCCGCGGACCGGCTCCCTGACAGGGAAGAGCCGTCGTGGCGAGCCGGGAGGTTGATCGCATGCGGCGGCTGGGTCCCTTTCTCTCGGACGGGGTAAACCTCAAGTCGGAAAACGTCGATAAGTGGCTTGAATGTCACCGGGACTGGCGAAAGTCCCGTCGAATGAGAGGTTCGAAATGCAGGCTCAACACGTCAGCCTAACCGAGGTTGCCCGAACCCAGAAACCGGAGGACGAGCGCCGCTTTGTCAGATGGAGAGTCGCCATTCCCTGTCAGGTGAACTGGGCCGGGCAGATGGTCAATGCCTGGTTGGACAATTTGTCCTTCGGAGGGGCGTTGGTCCACCGAGCAGTGATCGCCCCCTCCCCGGGTGAGAAGGTGGAACTGCATCTATGCACCGGTTCGGAGAGTCCGCTCCGTTGTGTTTTTCAAGCAGTTGTCGTGCATTCCTGCTGGGATCTGAGCAAAGGAGAGAAAGCCGGGCTTTTCGGACTCGCCTTCGATGCCCTCGAAGGGCACCAAGCCCCTCGACTGGTCCAGCTCCTCAGACGCTTCGCTCTCGGTCAAGCCGAGGCCACCGCGGCAGCCAGAAGCCACCCTCGAACTTTCGGACTACCGCCGGCCGCTTGATCCCTTCCAGTCGCGCGACGCCCGGAACATGCCGTCACTCCGAGCTTGAAAAATCGACCTTGGGCGTGGCCCGCTCATCTGCTCCCGCCTCAAAGAACTCTTTGGGAGTAAAGCCGAAAGTGGAAGCGATGATATTGCTGGGAAACTGCTCCTGCAGTGTGTTGAAATCGCGGACGACGGCGTTGTAGTAGCGCCGAGCGCTTTGAATCGCATCTTCGATCTTGCGAAGGGCATCCTGCAGCTCGTTGAAGGTCTCCACCGCCCGCAGTTGAGGGTAGGCCTCGGCAAGAGCGAAAAGAGATTTCAGAGCCTGACCCAGGGCTCCTTCGGCAGCCGATTTCTCGCCGGGACCTTGGGCTGACATGGCTTGGTTCCGAGCCACCACCACAGCCTCGAAAGTATCCCTTTCGTGGCTGACGTAACCCTTCACCGTCTCGATCAAGTTGGGGATCAGATCGTAGCGCCGTTTGAGCTGGACATCGATGTCCGCCCAGGCGTTTTCGCTGCTCACCCGCAACTTGATCAAGCGATTGTAGATTCCGATCACCCAGAGCAGTGCCACCGCCCCGACCAGCAAAACGACGATGATCAACAGAGTCATCTTTCCCCCTAACCGAAAACGCTCTCGAGTTCCTCAAGGACCTGTTTTTCGTGAGTGGAAACCGCGCTGATCAGGCCCAGGAACCCGCCCGCGGCTCCGGCGACGGTTCGCGCCA
>JBFGHF010000191.1:0-7265 GCA_041578355.1 Acidobacteriota bacterium | reverse complement strand
GCTCGTCGAGCGATGGCCCGAGCTTCTGCTTGATCTGCGACAAGTAGTGGTATTGGGTCAGATCGAGGTGGTGACAGAGATGGTCATATCGCTTTTCGAAATAGCCCCGATCGCGCGAGGCGTAGAGCCACACCTGCAGCGGCAAGACTAACGATTTGGCAATGTAGTTTCTGAGTTGCAGAAAGCTCTGCAGATCGACCGTCAGCAGGTATCCCGAGTTGATGTTGTCTTGCTGCCACTTGGAGAAGAAAACGTAGTGACGATCCGCGACCTTGCCGCTCTCGAGAAAGTCGCCGTAACTGACTACGGTGTCGAATATGTGGAAACGGGCTCTCCCCTCTCGTCGTTTTTTGCCCTCTTTGTCATAGGCAGCCGCTTGGACGATGAAAGTTGTCGACGAAAGCACGTCGAGCCATTCGTTGACTTCAGCGTAGTTCTTCCCACTGTCACGATGTTTGCCCAGTAATCTCAAAATCTGGGCAGAGGTAAACGCTACGGGATTGGTTAGAGTGCCCCCTTCCCTATTCTTCTGGGCGAGGGCGACTTGCATCAGAGCCAGGTACTTCTCCAGATCGGCGACATTCGGTAGCCCGTGTTTGGCCGAGGGCAGGATCAAGGCGGGGAACTCCTGCTTCTCGCCATTGACGATTCGGGTGAAGGTGACGACCTTCTCTGTAGCCCGTTTATTACGCTGGCTGGACGCCACGAAAAAGCCCATCCAGGCGAGACTCTTTTCGCTTTTGGTTTGCCTGGTAGCAGGTCGATTGTCTCTTCTGGGTTGAGGGAGACTGGTTTTGCCTCCTGGGAGCAGAAGATGGGTTTTGCGGGTCAGCAATTCCCTAAGGGGTTGCATTGAGTTGGGGTGCTGATCTGGTTTTGGGTTTGCCATTGGAGGAATGGAGTTTTCAACAACAGGCTGCTTGCTGTTGTCTGAAAAAGTCTAAATGTTGTCCAAGAAGCCTAGTGATCGTGAAGTCCTTTCCTGGTGCGGGTTCTGGGCCGATTCTCTTACTCTGAGGTGCAGGATTCCTTACTCTGAGGTGCAGGGTTTCTTTCCCTGAGGTGCAGGGTTTCTTACTTTGAGGTGCAGGCCTGATTCGAGGCGTATCACAGCACGTTAAGGATCGAGGCGGCCAAGCGGCGCCTGGAACGGACGCCGGAAGCGGTCGACGAAATCGGCTGGAAGGTGGGTTACGAAGACCCCGCCTTCTTCCGTCGCCTCTTCAAGAGATTCACGGGCCTTCCCCCCGGCGCCTATCGCCGCAAATTCCAGATCCCCGCCTTCGCCCGAGAGGCGGTGGCGGCGGGGACCGCGCAGTTCTAAGTGGTTGCGTCACCTGCTTGGGAGTGACCCTCCAGCAACCTTTACGACACCGTTGACATCGGCCTCGGAGAGAGCGTAATCTGTGCGCAGACGAGGCCCAACCGCAAGATCGAGGGTTCTCCTCGGCCATCCCCAAGGCAAGCCAAGTCGGGATTCCTTCAGTGTGGAAACGCAGCTCTTTCCCCTGCCGATCCACCCTCGGAAGTAACGGCCCCGGGCAAAGCGCGTGGCCTCGAAACCGTCGAGATCCCTGCCCTTTTTGCCGGGTCCATTCGGCTCAAAATGACAGCCGCTCTTCGGGAGGGGAGCTTCGTCCCCCCCTCGGGCGGCAACGCCACGGCGAAAGGAGAAATCATCATGGAGCCCACCCCTCGAGAATCATTGCAACCAAAGACAGGCGGCGCCGCGGTGGCGAGCCCCCACCTTGTCGGCGCGATTGAAACAACCCCGGATCACGGTCTGAAGCGGATGGCCATCGTGATTCGGGACGATGCCTATGACCGACTCTACACCCCGTTGACCTTTGCCTACGTTGCAGCAAAACAGGGCGTCGAGGTCGATTTGCTCTTCGTGCTATGGGCCGTTCGAGTCCTCACCGAAAAGGGCGCGTCCGCCGTCAAGATTGACAGGCAGCATGTCGACGACGAGCAGTGGTTCAAGGAGCGAGTGCTGCGGGACAAGGACCTCCTCAAGATTCACGATTTCATCAAGCTGATCAAACGGACAGGCCATGCGAGGTTCTACGGCTGCAAGCTGGCGGCGGCCACCTTCGACGTTGACGAATCCCGGCTCATTCCGGAAGCGGACGGAATCGTGGATTCCCTCTGGTTTCTGGAAGAGAAAGCCCTCAAGGCGAATCACACCCAGTATTTCTAATCGGAAACCAGTCGGACGGAGAATCGAAATGCGACTCGGATGGGCCGGCCCCACGGTCTGGCGATCGAATCCCGGGAAGATCGCCATCCGTGGGCTTTCCGACCTGTCGTTCGGTTTGATTTTCCGGGGAAACAATGCTAAATTTTTAACATTGTTTCCCGGGCATGCGGGAGCACCCATGTGCCAAGTTCAGGCAATCACCGACCGAGGCTCAAGCGGCGATGTCGTCGAGCATGGCGCTTTTCTGCGACGGTTTTTGAAACTGCCGGCAACGATAATGCTCCTCTTGACCGCCTCGGCCAATCCCCTTCTGGCCACCGGGCGCTGGCTGCCGGTCGGCCCCGACGGAGGCGCGATCACTTCGATCGCAGCCGACGCCCGAATGCCCGAGCGCATCTACGCCGGGACTTCGCGGGGCGCTCTTTATCGAAGCCTGGATGGCGGGGGGAGTTGGGAGCCCGCGGCGAATGGGCTCGAAGCGCTTTTCTTTGAAAGCTTGACCATCGATCCTTTTCAACCTCTCAGGGTCTTCGCCGCCACCGGGTCGCAGCTCTTTGTCAGCGCCGACGGCGCAGAGTCTTGGCAAGCGGTGGCGGGGCTGGCGGGCAGATTCGTTTCTCAGGTGCTGATCAGTCCCTCGGGACCGACTGAAGTCTTTGCCGCTGCACATGACGAGGTCTACCGCAGCACCGATGGGGGAGAAAGCTGGTTCCGCGCCAACCAGGGATTGGGGGCCATTAGCGGCCGCAGAATAAACGCCCTGGCGGCCTCCGCGGCCGAACCCCTTCAACTCTACGCCGGCACCGACCAGGGGCTCTTGCACAGTTCCGACCGCGGGGAAACCTGGCGCATCGTCCAGCTCGGGCTGGCGGAAAGGGACACGGTCTTCTCGATCGCAGTGGATCCCTCCGACAGCTCGCGCCTTTACCTCAACACCCAGGGGATGCTGCTTCGTAGCTCGGACGGAGGCGAAACCTGGTCGCAGACTTTCGGGATCCCCGAGGGATGGGTCATCGCTCAGGTGCTGGTCGATCCAGCCGACTCGAGCCAGCTCTACGCCGCGACCAACGGAGGCGTCTACCGCAGCCAGGACTTCGGTCAGACGTGGAGAGCGATGACCTCGAATCTGCCGCGGCACTCGATCGCCGGCATGATTCGACCGATCACAGTCCGGGCTCTGACGCTGATTCCGCAACCGTTCAGGCTCTATGCTGCCAGCGATGTTGGAGTGTTTGCGGCCGACTCCCCGGGAGGCTCCTGGCAGCGTAGCGATGCCGGTTTGAGGGGAACCTCCGTCAACGACCTGAGTTTCGATCACGGCCCGAACCCGGCAATTTACGCTGCCGCCAACACCGGCATCTTTCAAAGCCTCGACGGCGGTGACACCTGGCAAAACCTGCTGCTGGGCAACTGGAAAGCGGTTGCGGTCGACCCCACCAATCCCGAGCAGGTTTTCGCGGGCGGCAACGGGGTGATGCGCAGTCTCGACGGCGGCCTGAACTGGATGGAGGCCAACTCCGGGCTCGTCGTGGGGTTCTTCTTGAGAAAGCTCTCCGTCCGGGCGCTGGTCATCGACCCGAGCGCTCCCCGGAGGCTGCTGGCGGGCGGCGACGAAGGGGTCTATCTAAGTGTGAACGGCGGTTCGGACTGGAGCCCTCTGGTCAGCTTCGGCGCGGTCGTGTCCGCGCTGGCGGTCGACCCGGGGAGCTCATCCAAACTCTACGTAGGGACCGACAGAGGGCTCTTCAGGAGCCTCGACGGGGGGGAAACTTGGCGGGCAGCCAATCAGGGACTGGGCGAAGTGGACGACGTCGGGCTGGTCGATTTGACCGTCGAAGTGATTGCCCTCCATCCGTTCCAGTCCTCCACGCTTTATCTGGGAAGCCGCGAAGGTGGGATCTTCCGCAGCCGCGACGACGCCGGCCAATGGGAGCCCGTCAACCAGGGCCTGGGCAACCTTTCCGTTCGCGACATCGGCATCGACTCCACCCATCCATCGACCCTCTATGCGGCAACGGAAGGCGGTGTCTTTCGCAGCGTGGACGAGGGGGAGCACTGGATCAGCTTGTCCAGCGGTTTGAGCGACCTGTTTGTGCACACCCTGGCGCTCGATGGGTCAGAGCCTCTCCGCTTGTACGCCGGAACCGAGCGAGCCGGCGTTTCCAGGCTGGAGCCGTCCGAGTTGGTCAGCTTCGCACACTTCGGAGACGGGACGGAGGGGGGCGAGAGCATTGTCTCCAGGCTGCTCCTGTACAACCCCGACGACCGGAATCAAGCCAGCGCCAGCCTCTTTTTGCGAGGCGGAGACGGAGAGCCCCTGGAAGTGGATTTGAGCGGCATTCAAGTGCATGGTCGGCTGGACCTCGCTTTCCCGGGCTTGGCGCTACGGGTGGCCGAGACAGAGGGCACCGGCCCGCTCCGGGCCGGCTGGGTGGGAATCCATTCCGACCGGGAGTTGGAAGGAGTGGTGATCTTCGAGAGCGGGGCCGGCGCGGCGGGCGTGGGGCGCAGCCCGCGGATGAGCAGCTTCTTCGCCCCGGCAGAGTTCCAGAGCGGCCGGAACCTTCGCACCGGTTTGGCGCTGGCGAACCTGGACTCAGCGGTCAACCCGGTCCGACTGCAACTCTTCGATCCCGACCGAAAACTGTTGGCCGCTGCCCAGCTGCAACTGCCCCCCCTCGGACACCGCGCCCTTTTCCTGGACGAGATTCCCTGGCTGCCCGAGCCGGCGATATCGCTCGATTGGAGCAATTTTCTGGGGATTGTCGAGGGCGCCGCCCAAGCGCCTCTTTCGGTAACGATGATTCAAACGCGGCCCGAGGAGTTCGTGACATTTCCCGTGACCGAACCGATGGCTTTGCAAGACGAATCGCCAACGAGCTCACCGGTCACGGTTTCGGGAGAGGAACTGGAAACATCCCTGCATTTCGCCCACTTCGGCAACGGAACGATCAGTGGCTACCAAGTCTCCAGCTCGATGCTGTTCCTCAACCGCAATCTCCTCAGCCCGGCTCGCGCCCGGATCGACTTCAAAGACGACCAGGGCGATTCAATCAACGAGATCCTCTTCCCGGCGACCGGTGGCGGGCCCATCGAGGTCGAGCTTCCGCCGGGCGGGCTGCGCGCCCTGGAAACGGACGGTCGGGGAGAGCTTGTTTCAGGCTCCGCCACCGTGGTGGCCGATCAGCCGTTGGAAGGGGTTCTGATCTTCTCCGGTACAGCAGGCGCCGCCGCAGTGGCGGCCAGCCCTCCGATGGCCCACGGCTGGCTGGCTCCGGTGGTCACACAACGTGTGGAAGGCTTCAACACGGGCGTGGCGCTGATGAACCTCGAGAAGGAGCCCCAGGCGGTGCTTCTCAAGCTTTGCGACGAATCCGGGAGCGAGTTGGCCCAAGTCCTGGTGGATCTTCCCGGGGAAGGTCATCTGGCGCGTTTTCTGGACGAGCTTCCCTGGCGATTGTCCGGTGAGGAGTCTCCCGACTTCGGGCTGTTCCGCGGACTCCTCAAGGGCTCGAGTCCGCTTCGAGCGACGGCCACGGTGATCCGGGCGAGGCCGGGTCAGTTCGTCACCCTTCCGGTAACGCCGAGCCCCAGGTGACCTTCGCGGGCCGCATTTTCGACACTGCATCGGGGCCGGTTCCTTGGTCCCCCCATCAGAGTCACAGTAACACCTCTTTTGGAAAGCGGGAGGAGCCGCAAGATCAAAAGACCGGGCCGACCTCGCTGAAGACTACTGGCTTGCGTTTTGCTTGAAGAATCGCTGTGGGGGGCCTGACCCGCATCCCCCTGAAAAGAGCATGGCCAGAATCATTGAACCGTTTCGCATCAAGATGGTCGAGTCCATCGGGTTGACCACGAGAAGCGAGCGAGTGAAGTTCATCGAGCAGGCGGGATTCAACTTGTTCCGGGTGCCTGCCCGCGCGATCCTCATCGATCTCCTGACCGACAGCGGGACCGGCGCCATGAGCGCAGAACAGTGGGCGGCGATGATGCGCGGCGATGAATCCTATGCAGGCAGCGACAGCTTCGCCCGTTTCGACTCGGCGGTCAAAGACATCTTCGGTTTCCGGCACGTGATCCCCACCCATCAGGGACGCGCCGCGGAACGGATCCTGGCGGCGACCCTGGTGCGTCCCGGTGACATCGTCCCCAACAACACTCATTTCGACACCACCCGCGCCAATATCGAGGCGGTAGGCGGAAGAGCACTCGACCTGCCCTGTCGCGAGTCTCACGACCTGCAGGCGATTTATCCCTTCAAAGGCAACATGGACCTCGAAGCGTTGGAAAAGTGCCTGGACGAGAATGACGGAAACGTCCCCTTGGCGATGGTCACGATTACCAACAACAGCGCGGGCGGACAGCCCGTCTCGATGCAGAACATCCGATCGGCCGCCCGGATCTGCCGGCAAAGGGGGGTGCCGTTCTACATCGATGCCTGCCGGTTCGCCGAGAACTCTTATTTCATTCAGAGGAGGACACCGGAATACTCCGGAAAAGAGCTGATTGAGATCGCTCGCGAGACCTTCTCCCATGCGGACGGCTGCACCATGAGCGCCAAAAAGGACGGCCTTTCCAATATCGGCGGCTTTCTTTGCAGCAATGACGACTCGGTGGCCCGGCAGGAAGAGGAATTGCTGATTCTGACCGAGGGGTTTCCCACCTACGGCGGCTTGGCGGGGCGCGACCTGGAGGCGATCTCCGTCGGACTTTACGAGGCATTGGATCCCCACTACCAGGAATACCGGGCCGCATCTACCAGTTACCTGGGGCGTCAGCTGACCGAAGCGGGCGTCCCCATCGTCCAGCCGCCGGGCGGACACGCCATCTACATCGATGCCAAGGCGATGCTCCCCCACATACCCATGGAGCAATACCCGGGACAGGCGCTGGTCGTCGAACTCTACCTCCACGGGGGCATCCGCTCGGTGGAAATCGGTTCGGTGATGCTGGGGAAGCGGGACCCGAAGTCCGGCGCTGAGTCCTTTGCCGAGCAAGAACTCGTTCGGCTCGCCATCCCCCGGCGCGTCTACACGAAAAGCCAGATCGATTACGTCGTCGAGTC
>JBFGHF010000190.1:0-7268 GCA_041578355.1 Acidobacteriota bacterium | reverse complement strand
GTCCGAGAGCGTCCCCACGATCACCCCGCTGCCGTCCAAAGTGGGGCGCAGCAGGTCGGACTCCATGGCCGGATCGCCTTGACTGGTCACCGAGCCGGCTCTTGATTTGGCCAAACCGGCCCGCGCCATTCTCAGCGCCGGCAGCGACGCCAGGGTCTCGAGCTTTTCGATCGGCGCCAGGGCGGACACGACGTGACGGAAGGCCGTCACATGCTCAAAGCCCATGGTCCGCAACTCGTCCACGAACTTGCCGACGTCGCCCGAAGCAACCATGTCGACGACCACCCGGTCCTGCAAGCCCAGCTGCGAGAACAAGGGATCTGTCGGCACGAAACTGCCTGTGACGCCGGTTTCGACGAACAGCCGGTATTCGCTGTAGAGAAGTGTCAGGGTGAAGCCGAGCTTCGACATCGGCCCGTCCTTGCCGACGCCGTCCGTACCGGCGAACCGGGCCAGGGCATCGGCGTAGGCCGGTCCCCTCGTCAACAAGTCGGGCGGCTGGGCCTCGAGGAGCGCCGAAAAGAGAAAGATGAAAACAACGGCTCTCTGGGCAAAACGGAGCATTCTCCGCTCCCTGCCGCCATTCGGAGACTGTTGAGCCTCGGAAAGGAGGCTGGAGGATGGTTGAGATGTAATAACCCCGGAATCATACAGGGGAAAGAACAAGGCGGCAACAACAGCAGTCGCGGAGAGCGAATTCAGGACACGCACCAGCCCCGTCCGCATTTCGCATCTCAAACATCTCACCGGATCGCTCGGGCGTTGGCGCTTCGCTCTTGTCGGCCGCTTTCCGACGGTGAAGTCGGAGCGCCCCAACTCCAAAGTGCGAGAGGAGAGATGAGAAGTGCGATTTGTCGGTCCGCACGCCCCGGGGGCTCAAGCACAGACAATACACTCGGTTCATTGGCAATGTTGTTCTGTTGCTGCTGTTGCGGGTCGGGCTGTTGAAGGCGGCGACAGTCAATCTCCAGCAGAGCCAATGTCGAACATGGCCAATGAATCAAGACATTGAAGCCTCGCTCCGTTTCCGACTCGCTTTGCGTCGGGGGCGTGTGGCAGAATTCCCCCCAGGTTGATGAGGCGAAGAGCGTTGCTGTGTCTGGAAGACGGGATCTCGTTCGAAGGGGAGGCCTTCGGGGCCGGGGGAGAATCCTTCGGCGAGGTGGTCTTCAACACCTCCATGACCGGCTACCAGGAGGTGCTCACCGACCCCTCCTACGCGGGCCAGATCGTAATCATGACCCAGCCCGAGATGGGCAACTACGGCACCAACGCCGAGGACGTCGAGTCGCGCCGACCCTTTGTGCAAGGGTTCGTCGTTCGCGATTGCTCGCCGGTCTTCAGCAATTGGCGGGGGCACGAGACTCTCGACGGTTATCTGCAAAAGGAGGGAATCGTCGCTATCGCGGACTTGGACACGCGATCGCTGGTCCGCCGTATCCGCAGCCAGGGCGCCATGCGAGGCGGAATCTCCACGGAAGATCTCGATCCTACTTCCCTCTGCCGCAAGGTTCTGCAATGGCCCGAGATGAAGGGGAGCGACTATGTCAGCAAGGTGACGACCTCGGCGGCCTACGACTATCCCGGCGAGCGGCCTCGCTATCGGGTGGTGGCCTACGACTTCGGAATCAAGACCAACATCCTGCGCAATCTTTCCCGAAGAGGCTGTGAGGTCACGGTGCTGCCCGCCAGCGCCGGCGCCGAGGACGTCCTCGATCTGAAACCCGACGGAATCTTCCTTTCCAACGGCCCCGGCGATCCCGAGCCTTTGCAGGGGGCCGTCGACAACATCCGCAAGCTGATCGGCAAGAAGCCCATTTTCGGCATCTGTCTGGGGCATCAGCTTCTCGGCTTGGCCTTCGGCGGCAAGACCTTCAAGATGAAGTTCGGGCATCGCGGCGGAAACCAGCCCGTCAAGAACCTGGTTACGGGCAAGGTCGAGATCACGGTCCACAACCACGGCTTCGCCGTCGACCCCGATTCTCTGCCCGAAAGCGAGCTCCAGTTGACTCATGTCAACCTCAACGACCAGACGCTGGAGGGATTCCGCCACCGCTATCTTCCCGTCCTCTCGGTTCAGTACCATCCCGAGGCCTCTCCCGGTCCCCGGGATTCGCTCTACCTGTTCGACGAATTCATCCAGATGATGGACCAAGCCTGATGCCGAGACGCGACGACATACAGCGCATTCTGATCGTGGGCTCGGGCCCCATCGTGATCGGCCAAGCCTGCGAGTTCGACTATTCGGGGACGCAGGCCTGCAAGGCCCTCGTGTCGGACGGGTTCGAAGTCGTCCTGGTGAATTCCAATCCCGCCACCATCATGACCGACCCCGAGCTGGCGACGCGGACCTACATCGAGCCGCTCACCCCGGAATTCGTCGAAGAGATCATCCGCAAGGAGCGCCCCGACGCCTTGCTCCCGACTGTGGGAGGTCAGACCGGGCTCAACGTTTCGGTCGAGCTGTGCGAACAGGGCGTCTTGAGCCGCTACGGGGTGGAGATGATCGGCGCCAATCTGACCGCCATCAAGGTGGCAGAGGACCGCCGCCAGTTCCGTGCGGCGATGGAGGAGATCGGCCTCGAGGTCCCCCGCTCGGGTTTCGCAAACAGTCTCAAGGAGGCCCAGAAGATCCTGGAAAGAGTGGGCCTGCCCGCCATCATTCGCCCCTCCTTCACCTTGGGAGGAAGCGGCAGCGGGATCGCATTCAACAGCGTGGAGTTCGACGAAATCATCAGCGGAGGCCTGCAGCTCTCTCCCATCCACGAAGTTTTGGTCGAAGAGTCGATCATCGGATGGAAGGAGTTCGAACTGGAGGTGATGCGCGACCTCAACGACAACGTGGTCATCATCTGCTCCATTGAAAATTTCGACGCCATGGGCGTCCACACCGGAGATTCCATCACCGTTGCGCCCGCACAAACGCTCAGCGATCCGGAATACCAGGACATGCGGGACGCGGCCATCGCCGTGATCCGCAAAGTAGGCGTCGAGACGGGTGGCTCCAACATCCAGTTCGCCGTCGACCCCTCCAGCGGCCGGATGGTCCTGATCGAGATGAACCCTCGGGTCAGCCGCAGCTCGGCGCTGGCGTCGAAAGCCACCGGATTCCCGATCGCCAAGATCGCGGCCAAGTTGGCGGTCGGATACACCCTGGACGAGATCCCCAACGACATCACGCTCAAAACGCCGGCCTCCTTCGAGCCGACTCTCGACTACGTGGTGGTGAAGATCCCCCGTTGGAACTTCGAGAAGTTTCCCGCCACCAAGCCTCTTCTCGGCACGCAGATGAAATCGGTGGGCGAAGTGATGGCTATCGGGAGGACCTTCCAGGAAGCCCTGGGAAAAGGACTGCGGTCTTTGGAACACGACCGGACGCTGGCCGAGGAAGCCGTCGATCCCGAGCGCATCCGGGAGAACCTGATCCAACCCACGCCGCTGCGGCTGGCCTATCTTCGCCTGGCGTTTCTAGAGCAATGGTCCCTCGTGGAAATCGCGGCATTGAGCGGGATCGATCCCTGGTTTCTCTTTCGCTTTCGTGAGGTCGTGCAACTCGAAGAAGAACTGGCGGCGTCGCGGGGCGCGGATCCGGATCTGCTTCGCAAGGCGAAGAGATACGGCTTCTCCGACGTCCGCCTGGCCCAACTTTTCTCCGAATCCTCCGATGCGGAGGGCCGGGTGTGGAGGGATGCCGAGGTGCGGGAACTGAGGGAGAAGGCCGGCATCCGGCCGGTCTTCAAGAGAGTCGACACCTGCGCCGCCGAGTTCGAGTCCTACACTCCCTATCTCTATTCCACCTACGAGGCCGAGGACGAATCGGAACCGAGCGACGCCCGCAAGATCGTCATCCTGGGCAGCGGACCCAATCGGATCGGGCAGGGAATCGAGTTCGATTATTGCTGCTGCCATGCGGCATTCGCGCTCAAGGACGCGGGATTCGAGACCATCATGGTCAATTGCAATCCCGAAACGGTTTCGACCGATTACGACACCGCCGATCGCCTTTACTTCGAGCCGCTGACCTTCGAAGACGTGATGGAGATCGTGGAGAAGGAAAAGCCGCAAGGTGTGATCGTCCAGTTCGGGGGACAGACGCCCCTCAAGTTGGCCCTTCCCCTGTTCCACGCCGGAGTGCCGATCATCGGCACCTCTCCGGAATCGATCGACCTGGCCGAGGACCGCAAGCGTTTCGGACTGCTCGCCCGGCGCCTGGGGATTCCCCAACCGGAGGCGGGAACCGCCCGCTCCGTGGAGGAAGCGGTGGGCGTGGCCCGCTCCATCGGGTTTCCCGTCCTGGTGCGGCCCTCTTACGTACTGGGCGGCCGAGCCATGGCCATCATCTACGACGAGAACTCCTTGCAGTCCTACATGGCTTCCGCGGTGGAGGCGGCGCCCCGCCACCCGGTTTTGATCGACAAGTTCCTCGAAGATGCGCGCGAGTACGACGTGGACGCCGTGGCCGACGGAAAACGGGTCGTGATCGGCGGGATCATGGAACACATCGAGGAGGCGGGCATCCATTCGGGCGACAGCACCAGTGTGCTTCCGCCGGACGAGAGCGACCTCGATCCGGCACACCTGGAGACGATGCGACGCCACACGCGCCGGCTGGGGCTCGAACTGGGTGTGGTCGGTCTGATGAACGTGCAATTCGCTGTCCGCGACGAAGTCTACGTTCTGGAGGTCAACCCTCGAGCCAGCCGGACGGTCCCCTTCGTGAGCAAGGCCACCGGCGTACCGCTGGCCAAGATCGCGGCACAGTTGATGATCGGAAGGAGCCTCGACGAATTGGGATTGACGGTGGACCCGAAAGTCAGCCACTGCTTCATCAAGGCGCCCGTCTTCCCCTTTGCCAAATTCCCCGGGGTGGACACCATCCTCGGGCCTGAAATGAAATCCACCGGGGAGGTGATGGGCGTCTCGGAGAACCGCGGCGACGCTTACGCCCGGGCGCAACTCAGCGCCGGGATGGTATTGCCCCGGACCGGAGTGGTCTTCATCAGCGTCAACGACCGCGACAAGCCAAAGGTGACGCCTTTGGCGGAAGGTTTCCAGAAACTGGGGTTTCGACTCGTGGCCACCCGAGGGACGGCGGCTTATATGAAGCGGGCGGGGCTGGTCGTGGAATCCGTTTACAAGGTCAAGGAGGGCCGGCCCAATGTGGCCGACCTGATCAAGAGCGATAAGATCGACCTGGTGGTCAACACCCCCTTGGGGCGAGACTCACGCTACGACGAAAAGGCCATCCGGCGCGCCTGCGTCCAGCACGGCACGCCCTGCATCACCACCCTCTCCGCCGCCCACGCCGCCGTCGACGCCATCCACGCTCTGCAGCGCGAGAAGATCAGCGTCCGCAGCCTGCAGGATTATCACGAACTGAAATTGGCCGACCGCTGAAGAGGGGCGAACGTGCCTTTCAGCGGCTAGGCCTGGAAGTGGGGCGCCCGCTGGTCGTCAGCCCGGCGACCGGGCCCATCGCCATTGATCCGTAGGGGGCACGCGCAGGCTCCTTTTGCGCCTGAGGCGCTGCCAGCCTGTAGCCGCTGGTTCGCGAGACTGTCTGAAAACTCAAGACGACGCTCCAGCGACCTTTGGAGTGCGGCGGCTTGCCGCCGCTTTGCCATCTGCAAACCACTGTCAACAAAGGAATGACGAAATTCAGGAAAGCGGGAGCGAGCGCCGAAGTGCGAGCCCGGCCCCAAGCCCCTACTTCTTCTTCGCCCAGCCCGGCTTGTTGACTTGTCGGCCGCGGGCGATGGCCAGGGCTTCGGCGGGCACGTCTTCGGTGATCGTGGAGCCGGCGGCCACATAGGCGCCGCTGCCGATGGTCACCGGGGCGATCAGTTGACTGTCGCTGCCGATGAAGCAGCCGTCGCCGATGGTGGTTTGGTGCTTTTGCTTGCCGTCGTAATTGCAGGTGATGGCCCCCGCGCCGATGTTGCAGTCGCTTCCGACCACCGCGTCGCCGACGTAAGCCAGGTGGGCGGCCTTGGTTCCCTGGCCGAGCTTCGATTTCTTGACTTCCACGAAGTTGCCCACCCGGGTGCGGTCTCCCACTCGAGTGCCGCCGCGGAGATGGGCGAAGGGTCCTACGGTGCTCTTGGCGCCCACGGCGCTCTGACGAATCACGCTGCAGTGATCGACCAGGCTGCCCTCTCCCACCTCGGCGTCCTCCAGAAGTGTCCAGGCGCCCAGGCGGCAATTGCGCCCGATCCGACTCGACCCCCGCAGAACGACCCCGGGACCCAGCGTGGTGCCTGCCCCGATCTCGACCTGCTCGTCTATCCAGACCGAAGCAGGGTCGTGCATGCGCACCCCGGAGCGGAGCCATCGACGCCGAATCTCCGCTTTGCGCGCCTGCTCCAAAACCGCCAGACTCTCCAGGTCCACCACGCGAGTGACTTCGAGGCGGGATTTTGCGGTCACCCTCGAGGGGGATGTCCGGAGCCGGCGCTCCAAGTTCGCCAGCGAGGTGGCGTTCTGCAAGTCCTTGATCCGGTCGGGCCAGGGGCCGGCGATACAGAGGGGTGTGGGCGCCTCGTCCGACTCAGTCGTCTCATCCTCGGCAACGAGCCGAGCGGCGAGCTGCTCGCCCGCTTCCACGACCTCGAAAAGACGTTGTAGGGAGTCCTCGCCGATCAGCGGAAGTTCCGCCGGCATCAACAACAAGCTCCCGGCGATCGCCTCGGTGCTTTCTGCAAGATTCCGCAAGGCAGCGGCCTCGCTCTCCTCGTCAAGGATCCCCACCCCTTTCGCGGCCGCCCAATCCCGCAGATCCGAAGCAGCCTGCCCGACTGTCAGCCAACAGGTCTTCACAGCTGCGGCGCGCAGTCGATTCAGCAGGCAATCGAGCAGCGGGGCGCCCAGGAAGTCCATCAGCAGGTGGGGGCCTCCCGGTCCGAATCTCCGATGGGAAAAGAGTAGAGCTTGGCGCTTGAAGTCCTGACTCATGAAACACCTCGTCGGATGCTGGTTGGCTGCCTGGAAAGACACTTCGCCGCTGGCCCGGAGCACGAGCCGAGCATGCCTTTTCGGCACGGTGGATCAACGCTTGCCCGAAGGCCTGATCAGTCTGCGAAAAGATTCGTCTTTCTGAAGAGATCGAAAGTCGGGATCGTTCTGAGCGAAGAAGCGGTTCTTCGAGCGGGCCTCGATCGCCTGCTCCAAATGCCGCAGTGCTTTGTCCCCATGGCCTTGTCGGGCTTCGCTGGCCGCCAAGGCGTAATGAACGTGGTCCTGCGGGGTTTTGGTTTTCTTCAATGCCAGCT
>JBFGHF010000189.1:0-7269 GCA_041578355.1 Acidobacteriota bacterium | reverse complement strand
GGCTGGGTCGCCGCCAACCGCCGGTCTCTTCTCAATGTCTCTCCCGCGCCCGATTTGAGGCTGGTCGATCACTCGGCGAGTTTCCACAGTTCCCTGGCCGTCCCGCTGCTGCTGGACAACGACGTGGTGGGAGTGATCACTCTCTATTCCCACCATCTGAGCGCTTTTCGACCCAATCACCTGAGGCTCATGGAGAACATCGCTCCACATGCGGCGACCGCCATCAACAATGCGGTGATCTACGACGAGACCCAGGAAGATGCTTACACCGACGTGCTCACCGGACTTCCCAATCTGCGTTACTTCAAGATGTTCGCCGAGCAGGAACTGCGCCGGGCACGCAACTGCAAATACCCGGTCACGGTCATCATGATGGACCTGGATCGCTTCAAGCGCATCAACGACGAGAACGGGCACCGGATCGGCGATCGGGTGTTGATCGAGATCGGTCACGTGTTGCGCAACCAGCTCCGGAAGTCCGACACCTGCGTGCGCTACGGCGGTGATGAGTTCATCGGACTCTTGCCGGGCGCCGACAAGAAGATCGGACAGCGCTTGGCGACCCAGGTCCGGGAAGCCGTCTCCGGTCACAAGATCCGGCTCGACGACAATCGATCGGTCCAGGTGGGAGTCAGCGCCGGAACCGCTACCTTTCCGATCGACGGCGAGAGACTCGAGGATCTCGTCGCAGCGGCGGATCAGGCGATGTACAGCGACAAGGCCCGGGGGAAATCTGTCCGCTCGGCCGCGATCCAATTCCCCGCTCGAGCCCGCAGTGCCTGAATCTTGGCGCAAAAGCGTCGGATTCTTGACGGCAGGTGTCAAACCGAGGCCCGGGGCTGGAGAGTGGATCTCCCCTCCTCCTCGACTCTTCAACCCCTGATTCTTCCGGAACTTCCGCTGAAAAATGTCCTGTCCACCGGGAGTCCGGCCTCCCGGGCCTTCGATTGGGGGCAAAGATGAACACACGCGAACGAGTGGCATCGGAGTTGCCTTTCACCCGGCATCCGGTCTTCGGATCTGAGCTGGGACGCATAAAACGATGTACCGAGGAATCAGCTCTCTCACAGCCAAGATTTACCTGTCGGTGGTCACCGTCGCGGGAATGATCGTATTCACGATCTGCCTGGCCAAGACCGTCGTACTTCCCGACACTCGCTGGATTTACCTCGCACTGTTGACTGGAGTCTCCAGCCTCTTTCCGGTCTACCTGCCCCGTCTGAGAGGCAAGGACCGCGGGGTCGTTCTTACGATCAGCAGTATTTTCATTTTCACAGCCCTGCTCGTTTTCGGTCCTTACGTGGCCGCGGTGCTTTCCACGGTGGAAGCCGGGGTCAGCACGCTCCGCTCGCGAAGTTCGATCAACACCCTTTATAAGATCCTCTTCAATCTCTTTCATCTGCCCTTGGCCACGTTCGCGGCGGGGAACATATTCTATTTGATCTATCCCCTGCCCATGCCGTTGGACCCGTTGCACAACCACAATCTCACGGCTCTTTTTCTGGCTCTCGGTTTCTGCTCGATTCTCTATTTCATCTTCAATTCCGGCGCCATCTCGTTGGCCATCTCGCTGGTCACGGGTCAGCCCTTCAGTCTGACGTGGCAACAGAGCTTTCTTTCCGCTTGTCTGACCAATTTCGCCGAGGCTTCGGCGGCCGTCGTCGTCTTCACCAATTTTCACCAGACCTCGCTGCTGGCGGTCGGCATCGCCATGCCCACGGCCGTCGTCATCTACTACGCCTACAACATGAACCTGGCCCGGATTCACGAAGCGCAGTCGCACGTGGAAGAGGTCAACCGGCTTTATCACTCCACGATCGAAGCCCTGGCCATGGCGGTGGATGCCAAGGACCAGGTGACCCACGGGCACATCTACCGGGTTCAGGCCATGGTGCTGTCATTGGCCAAGGCCTGCGGGCTGAAGGATGAAAACGAATTGGAAGGCCTGCGCGCCGCCGCGCTTTTGCACGACATCGGAAAGCTGGCGACTCCGGACTACATACTCAACAAGCCCGGATCGTTGACGGACTCCGAGATGGAGACGATGAAAGCCCATGCCTCGATGGGTGCTGATATCCTATCCTCGGTTCCCTTCCCCTATCCCGTGGTGCCCTTCGTCCGTCACCATCACGAAAAATGGGACGGCAGCGGGTACCCGGACGGTCTCAAGGGTGAGGAGATCCCCCTGGGAGCCCGCGTCCTGGCCATCGTCGACTGTTACGACGCGCTGCGCTCCGACCGGCCCTATCGGGACAGCTTGAGCCGGGAAGCCGCACTCAACTACATCCAGTCCGAGGCGAGCCGCTCCTACGACCCGGCGATCGTCGACCAACTCGTGACCAATATCGACTCGATGGAGGCCGAGGTAAACAGACTGGAGCGCGAACTCGAGCTCCAGCCGGCCCGGACTCCCGTCCAGCCCGCCGACGAACAGGACAAGCAGGGGCTGGTCAACACCGTTTTCCACGACATCGCCTCGGCCCACCGCGAGGTCCAGGCGCTTCACGAAATCTCCCAGGCGGTGGGGCGCTTGCTCAACGTTTCCGAAACGCTCAGCCTGCTGGCCGACAAGATCAAACAGCTCGTCCCCTACAGCGCCTGCAGCATCTATCTGACGACCTCCAACAACGAAACCATGGTCCCCTACCACACGGCGGGCCGCTGTGCAGATCAACTTTCCACCGTCCAGGTGCAGATCGGCGAAGGTGTCACCGGCTGGGTTGCGGCCAACTATCGCCCCTTGCTCAACGTCTCCACGACACCCGAATTCAAGCACCATCCCGAGCTGCGGAGCCTGCTCAAGGCTTGTTTGGCCGTTCCCTTGATGATCGATCAAAGCGTGGTGGGAGTGATCACTCTCTACGCCAAGCAGCCCAACGCTTTCCGGCCCAACGACCTGCGGCTGATCGAGAACATCGCCCGGCCCGCGGCTACGGCCATCAGCAACGCCATCGTTTACGAGGAAACCCAGGAAGACGCCTACACCGACATGTTGACCGGTCTGCCCAACCTTCGATACTTCAACGTTTTCGCCGAGCAGGAGTTGAAGAGGGCGGAGCGGGCGAACTACCCGGTCACCATCCTGATGATGGACTTGGATCGGTTCAAGGAAATCAACGACGAACTGGGACACAAAGCGGGCGACCGAGTGCTGATCGAAATCGCTCACGTCCTTCGCAACCAGATGCGCCAGTCGGATACCTGTGTGCGCTACGGCGGGGACGAGTTCATCGGGATTCTGCCGGGCGTGGATCGGGCGAGTTCAAAGAAGATCCTGGAGAAGATCCAACAAGCCGTCGACGGACATCCCATCGTCTCCAACGGGGGACGCGCTTTCCATGTCGGATTGAGCGTCGGCGCGGCGACTTTCCCTCACGACGGAAAGCGCCTTGAACAACTGCTCACCATCGCCGACCAATCGATGTACCGCGACAAGCTGGGCCGCTCCGATAGCCCCAGCTCGAATATCGTGCAGTTCGTCAAGAAGGCCGAATCGGCCTAGGGAACGTCTTCCGTCTTCCGTCCTTCGTCTCCTGGCTTCTTGGCCGGGGAAATCAACGTCACCGCGCCGACGAGGGGGCCTAATGGCCCGCCAGTCCGTCGATCAGGGCTTGCGGTTCGGTCACGACGAATCGCTGCGAATCGACGCGGAGCAAGCCGTCGCCCCGCAGTTGCCTGAGCACCCGGGTAGCCGTCTCCCGGGTGATTCCCGACATTTCCGCCAGGTCCTTGTGGGTGAGGCGCATGTCGATCGTCACCCCTTCACGGCCAGGCTTCCCCTTCGACCCGCAAAGATGGTAGAGGGCGGTCCTGATGCGGGATTCGGCGTGATAGAAGTTGAGCACCTCGATTTGGGCCAAGGCGCTCCTCAAGCGGCCGCAAAGAGCGTCGAAGAGGAACTGCTTGACGGGCGGCTGCACCATCAGTTCCTGGAACAGCGCCCGCGGCACCATCCACAACTCGGAGTCGGTCACGGCCGTCACCATCGCCGAGGCTTGTTGCCCGTCGATCAGGTCCATCTCGCCGAACGACTCGCCGCGCCCGTGAAACGCCAGGATCATCTCCCGGCCGTTGGGCAAGAGGCGGCTGACCTTGACGCGTCCGGAACGGACGACGAAGACATGTCTCCCCGACTCTTCTTCCAGCCAGAGGAGCTGGTTGCGTCGGTATTTTCGCTTCTTGATCTGTCGGGCCAACGGTCGCAGCTGGTCGGGGTTGAGGCGTCGAAACAGTTCCACACTGCAAAGTTCGTCGATTTCGGTCACGTCGTCGGCCGGGGGGCGCTCTGCTGCCAGAGTCATTCGAATCCCTCCATTCTCTTGGGTCTGAATCGGAATCGCCCCTCTTATCGACCAGGATTGGCGGGAGTTTAGGCGCTAGCTTTCGCGATCCCCACTCGACTCCTATAATCAAGCGCTCGGAAAGGAAAGATTCTTGAAGGGATTCGTGGGTGCCCTCGATCAGGGCACGACCAGCACTCGATTCATCGTTTTCGACGCCGGCGGGCGACCTTTGGGGGCCCATCAACTCGAACACCGCCAGATTCTTCCCCGCGCGGGCTGGGTCGAACACGACCCCCTGGAGATCGTCCGAGCGGTGCACAGCGTCATTCCCGAGGCCCTGGAAGAGGCCGGACTCTCCTTCGAGGACCTCGACGCCATCGGGATCACCAACCAACGCGAGACCACCGTGGTCTGGAATCCGAAGACGGGAGAGCCATGGTGCAACGCCGTGGTGTGGCAGGACACCCGCAGCGACCGCATCATGCGGGAAATAGAAGCTTCGGGAGCGGGAGAACTGATCCGCAGCAAGGCGGGACTGCCGCCGGCGACCTATTTCTCGGCTGGCAAGATCCGTTGGATATTCGACAACGTCGGCGGCGTCGCGGAGGCTGCGCGGCGCGGCGAGGCCCTCGTCGGCACGATCGACAGCTGGCTGACCTGGTGCCTGACCGGGGGGCCGCAAGGCGGGGTCCACGTCACGGACGTGACCAATGCCAGCCGCACCATGTTGATGGACCTTCGAAGCCTGGATTGGGATCAGGAACTGCTCGACGTCTTCCGTATCCCCCGCGAGATCCTGCCGACGATTCGTCCCTCTTCGGACCCGGCCACCTACGGCGACGCGCGAATCCCCGGGGTGTCCGCGGCGATTCCCATCGCCGGTGCAGTCGGCGACCAACAAGCGGCTACCTTGGGACAGGTCTGCTTGCGTGCTGGAGAGGCGAAGAACACCTACGGGACCGGCAACTTCATGCTCATGAACACCGGGTCCGAGGTGATCCGGTCTCGTTCCGGGCTTCTCTCCACTCTTTGCTACCGACTCGGGGAAGAGCCTCCGGTCTACGCCCTGGAAGGATCGATCGCCGTCACCGGGTCTGCGGTGCAGTGGCTGCGCGATCAGTTGGGTCTGATCCGACACGCAGGAGACATCGAAGAACTGGCTCTGAGCGTGGAGGACAACGGCGGCGTCTATTTCGTCCCGGCCTTCTCCGGACTCTTCGCTCCCTATTGGCGTTCCGACGCTCGCGGCGTCATCGCCGGTCTTTCCCGCTTCAACACCCGAGGACATCTGGCGCGAGCCACCCTGGAAGCGATCTGTTACCAGACCAGGGACGTCCTCGACGCCATGACTCGTGATTCCGGGGTCCGCCTCGAAGTCCTCAAAGTCGACGGCGGCGCCACGGTCAACAACACCCTGATGCAGCTTCAAGCGGATATTCTGGGCGTTCCCGCGGTCCGACCCAAGGTGATCGAAACGACCGCCTTGGGGGCGGCCTACGCGGCCGGACTCGCCGTGGGGCTGTGGCGGGGACCCGAAGAATTGCGCTCCAATTGGCGGGCGGATCGGCGGTGGGAGCCCGCCTGGTCGGCCGAGCAGCGCGAATCGGGTTACGCAGGCTGGAAAAAGGCCGTGGAAAGGACGTTCGACTGGATCGAGGATTGAGTCGGGTCCGTCCGGCTGTTCTTCGCAGCGGCTCCGAGCATTCTTCCCGCCCCGCAAATCCCCGAACGATTACTCCGTCTGCTCTCCCCTGGCGCGAGCAGGATGCCCGCGTTGCCTACCTTCGCGCCTCGAAAAACTCCCGCAGAAGCACTCGGCTCTCTTCCGCCAGCACTCCGGAAACGACTTCGACGCTGTGGTTGAAGAGACCGGGCTCGAGCAGAGCTGCCTTGGAGACGACCGCTCCCCCCTTTTCGTCCGCGGCCCCGAAAACGAGCCGTTTCACTCGCGCCCAGATCAAAGCGCCGGCACACATGGCGCAGGGCTCGAGAGTGGTATAGATCTCGACCTCGCCGAGACGGTAGTTATCGAGAATCCGCGCCGCTTCGCGCAGCGCCAGGACCTCCGCGTGCGCGGTGGGGTCGCTGAGTTGGATGCTGCGGTTGTGATCGCGGGCCAACGGCGTTCCCTGCAGAATCGCCACCGCCCCGACCGGCACCTCGCCCTCGGCCGCCGCCAGGGCGGCCTCCTGCAGCGCCATCCGCATCCATTCGTCATGCATTGGGGGCGTCTTCCGTCCTCCGTCTTCCGCAGCGTTGTCGTCCTGTCATTCTGCCAGAAGAAGAGGAAAGACGGGGGCACGCAAGACGAAGACGTAAAAAGATCCGCCGCGTGAGCCGGTGGCTTTTGCGAAGCCCATCTCCAAGGACTTCGAAGTCCCGGTCCTGCAAGGACCCAGGCTCAACCCGGGGTCAGCGAGTCGCCCCGCGACCAGCGCCACCCCGGGTCGATCGGCTCCGCAGCGACCCCCGACGCTGCAGGCGTTGCACATTGAAGGGCAAGCCAGCCCCTCAGGATTCAGCCGACTCCCGAGAAGTCACATCAGCAGCTTCTGCCGGCCCATCAAACCCTCGGGCGCGGGCGGGTGGAGGTAGATGATATCGAGATCCCGCCCCCTGAGCATCCGGCACAGGGGGCAGTCGTCTTCGAAGAGTTCGTCGGCATCGAACTGGACCGTGCGCCTTCTCACCTCCTCCTTGCCGGGCGAGTCCAAGTGGATGAGATTGTAGCGGTCCACGCGAGAAATCACGGCGTTCGCTCCGTAGATCCGCTTTAGTTCCCGAGGATTGCTGGTGGTCGAAACCGCTGTAACGAAAGGATTCATTCCAAACATGGCCATTCCCTCCTCCGCGCGCTCTCCCCTGCGTGGCGGGCGGCCGCGTCTTTCACCCTACTATTACGCGCGAGCCGGAAAATGTGCGAAGTTTTCCCTCGTTTTCAATCCTAAACCTTACCCGGTAAAGACATTTTTTGTTTGGGAGAAGG
>JBFGHF010000188.1:0-7313 GCA_041578355.1 Acidobacteriota bacterium | reverse complement strand
CGCCTGATCGTGCTTTGGGGGGTCAATCCGAGCGCCACGGGAATCCATCAGGTTCCCCCTGTTCTGGAAGCGCTGCGCCGGGGTGCCCGTTTGGTGGTGGTCGATCCGCGACGCATTCCCCTGGCCAAGAAGGCCGACCTCCATCTGGGGATCCGCCCGGGCAGCGACCTGCCCGTCGCTTTGAGTTTGATTCGTTGGCTTTTTGAGACCGGACGAGCCGACGAGAGCTTCCTGCGACAAAACTGTGTCGAGGTCTCGCGGCTACGAGAACAAGCGGAACCTTGGACTTTCGAGCGGGCGGCCGCCGAAGCCGGCGTTTCCGCCGACGACCTGAGCCGCTTCGCCCATCTTTACGCGGAAGCCCGACCGGCGCTGATCCGTTGCGGATGGGGTCTGGAAAGGAATCGCAATGGCTGTTCGGCGGCGGCCGCTGTTCTCGCGCTGCCCGCGGTGGCGGGCAAATTCGGAGTTCGGGGCGGCGGCTACACACTCAGCAACACCGGCGCCTGGGATCTTTCCAGCGCCTCCGCCGTGGGCGCCCGACCGCCCGCCACTCGAACACTCAACATGAATAGACTGGGCCGGCTGCTGCAGGACGCCCGGCCACCCATCCGTGTTCTCTTCGTCTACAACTCCAATCCTCTGGCCACGTTGCCCCGCCAGAGCGAAGTTCGGAAGGGACTGCTGCGCCGCGGCCTCTTCACGGTGGTTTTCGATCAAGTCATGACCGACACGGCCCGGTACGCCGACGTGGTGCTGCCGGCAACAACCTTCCTGGAACACTCCGACCTGCGCCGAGGCTACGGGGCCATGGCCATTCAGCCCGTCGATCCCGTCATCGCCCCCGTGGGGGAGGCCCGTTCCAATTTCGAAGTTTTTCAGGTGCTTTGCGACCGCATGGGACTCTCACGGCGGGGCGATGCCAGAACTCCCCGCGAATTCGTCGATGCCCTTTGCGACGGATCCCCGGACGGGCCCTCCATTCGAAAGCAGCTGAAAAGCAACCGCATCGCCTTTCCGTCCGCCGGCTTCGAACCGATCCAGTTCGTGGATGTCTTTCCCAAGACGGCCGACGGGAAAGTGCATCTCTTTCCCGCCGAACTCGACGCCGCGAGCCCGCCGGGACTCTACGCCTACCGCCCCGATCCCGCCAAGCGGGCTTTTCCGCTGGCGCTGATCTCGCCGGCGACCGGCCGCACCGTGAGCTCTTCGTTCGGCCAGCTCCACCGAAAAACGATTCCCCTCGAAATCCACCCGGCCGACGCCGACAGGCGCGGCCTCAGCAGCGGCGACAGGGTGCGAGTTTTCAACGAGCACGGCGAGATGCACTGCCTCTGCCAGTTGAGTGTGGACATCGCCGAGGGGACGCTCTTCTTCCCCAAGGGGGCCTGGACCCACAGCACACTCAACGGCAACACCGTCAACGCCTTGGTGCCGGATTCCTACAGCGACATCGGCGAAGGCGCCTGCTTCAACGATACGCGGGTCGAGGTGGAAAAACTGTAGCTCGCGCGCCTCCAGGCGTCGATCAAGAACGCTAAGATGCTCTCCCGAGGAGAACATGTCCGAACTCAAGACCAAACCGACCGACTCCAGCGTTGACGAATTCCTGAACTCGATCGAAGACGACAGCAAGCGCTCCGATTGCCGAAAACTGGTCAAGATCATGCGGAAGTTGACCGGCGAGAAGCCCAGAATGTGGGGACCCAGCATCGTCGGATTCGGCAGCTATCGCTACAATTACGCCTCGGGCCAGGAAGGCGACTGGCCGTTGACCTCGTTCTCGCCCCGCAAGCAGGCGTTGACCGTCTACATCATGCCCGGGTTCGCCCGCTACGATTCCTTGATGGGCAAGCTGGGCAAGTACAAAACCGGCAAATCCTGTCTCTACATCAAGAAGCTCGAGGATGTGGATTTGGAGGTGCTGGAAGAATTGATCGATCAGTCCGCCCGCCACATCGCAAAGACTCACGCGTAGAGAGCGAGAGCGTGACCGAGCGGACCATTGCGTGGGTGAGCCTGTCCGATGGACATTTAACGCCCCGGCATTCTGCAAATCATCTTCAAACGAGCAGCACAAGTCTCCAAGCTGCAGGCTCTCGCTCGCGATCTCGGTCTCGCTTTTCGCTCTCGAAAACCCGACTCCAGACTACCGAGGAGACGCTAAACACTCAGCTTGGTCTTCCTCCGATTTGAATTGGCGGCAGAACGGCGGCTAAGATCAGGTTATCGTGACCACTTACGATCTCGAGCCCACCGCGCGTCTCAAAGGCCTCCACATGGTGGGCAACGTAAGGCGCCGATTCCTGGTGACTTACCCGGTCGATCCCGCTCGGCTCGAACCCGCCGTGCCTCCCGGAGGAGAGCTCTCCCTTCACGACGGTCTCGCTTGGGTCTCGGCTTGTTTTGTCGACTTGGCCGACATGCGCCCCTCATTCGTTCCCCAGGGCTTGGGCTCCGGCTTCTTTTATTTGATTCACCGCACCCGGGCTCGGCTCCCCTACCCCGACGGCGCGCTCCGGGAATCGGTGCTGGTGCTCGAGGCCAACATGAACCGGCCCCTGCTGGCCCGGCTGGGGCGCGCCACGACAGGCGTCGGCTTTCGAATTCGTGACATCACGCTGGTCGAGAACGAGGAGGATTGGGAACTCTCGATGCGTTCCGAAGGATCGCTGCTCTATCGGGCGATCATCGCCAAATCCTCGATCGGCGATTCCCTGCCCAGCGGGTCCCGCTTCGCCGGCCTGAGCCAAGCCGACGATTTTCTTCTCGGGGTCTCTTACGGCGGAGAGTGGGACAGGAAGAGCGGCCGGCTGAGGCTTCTGGCCGAGACGCACGACCCGTGGATGACACTGGCCGGAGAATGCCGGACCGAATGCTTCGATTACCTCGAAAAACTCGCAACGGGCACGCCCCAAGCCGACCATGTGGTGACGATGACCGACATCCCCCACTATTTCGCACTGCGCGGCTTGGACATCTCCTGCCCGGCTCGAGAAGCCGTCGGCGCTTGAGAAGGGAAGGTGAGACCTTCCTCTTTGGCTCCTGAGAAGGCGCGGCTTCCCAGGCTGAGCTGGATGAAACGCGAACCGAATGCAGTCACTTTGGATTTTCACTTCACACTGGCCTATCTCTGCGGGGGCAGGGGGCGGGGGGTTCTCTACCGAGAGTTCCTGGCGGAGCACGGACTCGAAGCGGAGACCTGGGAGCATCAAGTCATTTACGACGTGTTCGAATTCTACGGGGCCGCCTACATCCTGGACGCCTCGCCCCGACGGGAACTGGAATTCTGGACGCAGTTCGCGCTGCGTCTTTTCGAACGGACGGGGGTGGCCGATGCAGCCGATTTGGCGGGCGTTCATGCTTTGAGGATTCGGGACATCTTCGGGTCGCGCCAGTTCTGTGTTTATCCCGAGGTGAAGACCGTACTCAGTGAGCTCAACAGAAGGCGAATCCCGCTCGCCATCGTCTCCAACTGGCCCGCCGGTCTGGCGAAGTTGTGCCACGAGTTGGGCATTCTGGGTCATTTCGACGAGGTTCTCGCCTCGGCCGAGGTGGGGCACGAAAAGCCCGCGCCCGAGATATTTCAAGAGGCCTGCCGCCGCCTGGGGCGCCAACCCGCCGAGGTACTCCATGTCGGGGACAGCATCGAAGCCGACATCAAGGGGGCGACATGGGCCGGGCTGAAAGCGGTTTTGATCGACCGAACCGGTAGCGGCACAGGCGCCGAAACGGCGGCGATTCCAAGCCTCGATGGAATCTTGGAGATGGTTGGAGACTGAACGCACGATGGTCGATTCCGGGGACGATTCCAATTCGGCGCGAACGCTCATCGCCCTCGCCGCTTTGGGCTGGCTGTCCATGCTCGCCGTCGATTTCTTTCTACACGCCGGATTGCTGGCGGAACTCTACACCAGGGCGAGTCCTTTTCTGCTTCCGCCGGAAGACGCCTTCCGACGCATTCCCCTGGGCTACTTGTCCTTCCTGATCCTTGACGTTCTGCTGCTCTGGCTCATGTTGAAACTCGATATCCGGACATGGCGAGGCGGCTTTGCTTTCGGCATGATCTTGGGGGCCATGATCTGGGGATCTCTCACGCTCGGCCTTTACTCGATCTCGAGAGCAAGCCCGATGCTTCTCCTCGGCTGGTTCGCCGGTCAGTCCGTCGAGTCGGGAGTCGCCGGGGCGGTGATCGGAAGCGGCCTGGCGGGGACTTCGCTCCGCCGCTTGTTCCTCTATGTGCTGAGCCTGCTGGTCACGCTGGTGATCCTGACGATCGTCTTGCAAAACATCGGCTGGGCTCCCGCAACGGCGCCGACCGAGTTGCGAGCCGAGTTCGGTCATCGGCCCTGACAAGACCCTAGTGCAGCGGATCATAAGTCTTGAGCCACGGTTCCGCGGCTCTCGTCGACCCATGGCTCAGACCTTACGACGCACTGCGCTAGTCACTCGCAACCGGTCCCAGCCCGACTCCCGCCACTTGCCTGCCTTCGATAAAGGTCGCGCGGCAGGCGGTGGGGCGGAAGTGGTAGAGCCAGTGGTTGACGTCTTCCGCGTCGATGATGGCGAAATCAGCACGCTTGCCAGCCTCCAGCGAGCCGATCTCGCCGTCCAGGCCCAGAGCCTTGGCGGCGAACAAGGTAGCGCCTTTGAGAGCCTCCGCCGGAGTCATGCGCTGCAGATTGCAGGCCAACATCATCGCCAACGGAAGGTGGTAGCTGGGTGCGGATCCCGGATTGAAGTCGGTTGCTACGGCAACCCGGACGCCGGCTTCGATCAACCTGCGTGCCGGCATCGGTGACTGGTTGAGATAAAGAGTCGCCAAGGGAAGACTCACCGCCACGACGTCTCGCTCGGCCAGGGCTTGGATCCCCTGTGCCGAAATGCGTTCCAGATGGTCGGCGGACATGGCCCCCACTTCGGCGGCCAAAAGCGCGCCGCCGCCGTCGCTGAGCTGGTCGGCATGGAGCTTGGGGGCCAGACCCAGTCGCCGGCCAGCTTCCAGAATCGTTCGGCCTTGCTCCCGGCTGAACGCCGATTCCTCCACGAAAACATCGCAAAACCGGGCGAGCTTGCGGCCGGCAATCTCGGGAAGCATTCCCTCTACGATCAGGCGCACGTATTCCTCGGGATTGGTCGCGTACTCGGCGGGAATCGCGTGGGCCCCGAGGAAGGTGGAAACGAGCCGAATCGGCTGACGCTGATCAAGATCGCGGTAGAGCTCGAGAAGCCGGATCTCCGTTTTCAGGTCGAGTCCGTATCCGCTCTTGCACTCCGCGGTGGTCGTTCCCAGCGCGGCCATCTCGGCGAGAAAGCCGAGGCACCTGCGGGCAAGTTCACGACTCGTGGAGAGTCGGGTTTTCTCCACGGTGGAGAGGATGCCGCCGCCCCGGTGGGCGATCTGCAGATAGGATTCGCCCCGGATTCTCTGCTCGAACTCGCCCGCCCTCCACCCTCCGAAAGCCAGATGGGTGTGGCAGTCGACCAGGCCGGGCACGACCAGCCCTCCGCCTGCGTTGAGGCGCGGAATCCCGCGGTATTGGACGGGCTCTTCCGACCGAGTGCCGACCCACAGAATCCGGCCCTCCTCCCAAGCCATGGCCGCGTTGGAGATGGGGCGGATCTCACTCTGGCCGCCGCCCGCGGCACAGCTGGCGAGGCAGCCGATGTTGCTCAGTACGGGCATATTTCGAGAGACTCGACTCTCCAGCGGTCACAAGCTCCGCTTGCGCACTCCATCTGCTCTTCGGCACACCCGGGTGCCCACTGGACCTCGGCACAGGCAGGATGCCCGCGCCACTTTCTACACTCGAAGCATGGGGAGGTCGATCCCCTGGCGGCGGGCGGTTTCGCCGGCCTCTTCGTAGCCAGCATCGGCGTGGCGCATCACGCCGCTTCCCGGATCGGCGGTCAGTACCCGCTTCAGTCGACGGTCGGCTTCTTCACTGCCGTCGGCCAGGCAGACCATTCCGGCATGAATGCTGTAGCCGATGCCCACTCCTCCACCGTGATGGATCGAGACCCAACTGGCGCCGCAGGCGGTGTTGAGAAGTGCGTTGAGCAGGGGCCAGTCGGCGATGGCGTCCGAGCCGTCCTTCATTCCTTCGGTCTCGCGGTTGGGCGAGGCCACCGAGCCCGCATCGAGGTGATCGCGGCCGATGACGATCGGAGCTTTGACCTTGCCCCGCCGTACCAGTTCGTTGAATCGCAGCCCCATGCGAGCCCTCTCGCCGTATGCCAGCCAGCAGATCCGTGCCGGCAAGCCCTGAAACTGAACCTGTTCACGAGCTTTGCAGATCCAACGTGCCAACGATTCGTCTTCCGGGAAGGTCTCGAGAACCGCCTGATCGGTGACGTGAATGTCCTCGGGATCGCCCGACAATGCGACCCAGCGGAAGGGACCCGAGCCCCGGCAAAATAGCGGGCGGATGAATTTGGGCACGAATCCCGGAATCTCGAAGGCTTTCTTGAAGCCCCGATGGTCGGCGACTTGTCCCCGCAGGTTGTTTCCGTAATCGAATGTCACCGCACCGCGCCGCTTCATTTCCAACAGGGTCTCGACGTGAATCACCATCGAATCCAGGACGGCATCCCGGTAGGCCCGGGGGTCGCTCTCACGGAGCTGCTCCGCCTGCTCCAGGGAATGGCCCGCCGGGATGTAGCCTAGATTGAGATCGTGAGCCGAAGTCTGATCGGTCAATACATCCGGCACCACACCCTTTCGCAGCAGCTCGGGCAGAACCTCGGAAATGTTGCCCAACAAACCGACCGAGAGAGCCCGGCCCTGTTCTTTGGCGTTCTGGACCGCCGCCAAGGCTCGATCGAGGCGGGTCTCCATCCGGTCGCAGTACCCCGTCGCCACTCGCCGCTCGATTCGTCGCTGGTCGACCTCCACCCCCAGGAAAGCGCCGCCGTTCATGGTGGCCGCCAGGGGTTGGGCGCCACCCATTCCTCCCAATCCGGCCGATACGACGAGTCTCCCTTGCAGCGTTCCTTCGAAGTGCTGCCTGGCGCATTCGGCGAAGGTCTCGTAGGTCCCCTGCAGAATCCCTTGCGTGCCGATGTAGATCCAGGAGCCGGCGGTCATTTGCCCGTACATGGTCAGTCCCAGCCTGTCGAGCCGCTGAAACTCGGATTCGTTGGCCCAGCGGGGCACCAGGTGGGCGTTGGCAATCAACACCCGAGGCGACTCGGGATGGGTGCGAAACACACCCACCGGTTTGCCGCTCTGGACCAGCAGCGTCTGGTCGTTTTCCAGTCGCCGCAGCACTTCGACTATCTTCTCGAAGCACTCCCAAGTGCGGGCAGCCTTT
>JBFGHF010000187.1:0-7349 GCA_041578355.1 Acidobacteriota bacterium | reverse complement strand
GGAGCCGACGAAAGAGATCATTCACGCCCAGTTGACACACCTCTGGGAACAGATCCGCCATCCCCGATTTCAAGAACTCCTGGATCGCTTCGAGTTCCATCTGGGCCGCGGAGGAGATTCATCCCAACGAGATTCGCTGGCAGCCGTTCGACTTCTTCAGAAAGCAGACTCTCTGGAGAGACTCACGGCCAACACCGAGCGTCTCAGCGCCGTCTTTGTAGATCGCTTGAACGCTTTTGAACCCGACCGAAAGCCATTTGAAGTCAAATACCTGAGTCATTTCAGAAAAAAGGTCGGAAGCCGTCCCCGTACAACGGCCGCTCTGGTGGAAAACTTCCGCGAATGGCTCAGCGAGGGGCTGAGCGAACCGGACCAGCCATTGAAACTCCTGGAACGGCCTGCAAACGACGAGTTGCAGAGTGATCGACTCGCACTGTTGCTGGACAGATTTCCCCTTCTCCGCTCCGACTTTCAGCGCCTCTCCAGGGAGGAATTCAGCGCCCGCCTCTTCTCCGCCGACCTCGCCCACCGCTATCAATTGGAACCCGAAACAGCGGGTAAACTCCCTCTCCTGCCCCAGGTTGAGCTGGCGCAAGACTACCGAGACCTGGCGAAAGCGCTTCCAACCGAAGCCTGGGTCGAATTGGCCGATGAGCTGGAAGCTTTCGAGGAGCGCTTGGGCGACTCGGGCTACGAAGCGTTGGGGCTGCCGGGCGATTCGGTCGGTTCACTTCTCCGGGTTCTTCACCAAGAAGCTCGATTCCCGGGCCTGGCGAGACGCGCCGCCCAGAGGTTGCTCAAGAAACTGGACCGCCTGTCGGCCAAATCCTTGACCGAGCTCGAAGCCGAACTCCCCGCCGACTGGCTGAGCGGATCGCTCGAATTCCCCCGCGACGAACTTTCCGCCTACGGAGAAACGGTCGCCAGCCTGCTCCGAGTCCGTTCCCTTGCCGAAGAGCTGCGAGGTTGGGATAAGAAGCCGCAGCCAAACCGAAGAAGAAGCACCTTCGAAACCGTCTTCGATCGGGTCGCGCCGGCGGCCTGGATCGAAGACAGGCTGAATGTGCTGCTCCAACAGACGGCACTCGCGGATTGCGTGACGCCAAGGAACCAGCTTTCCAGCCTGTTGGAAAATCTTTTCACCGCTTTCCAACAAAGCCTGGAACAGAATCAAGACAAATTACCCCGCACCGAGCAGCTCTTGGCCTCGGAGCTGCCCCGCCTGGCCGAAAAGCTCGGGGCGGAGTCTTCCCGCTTGCTTTTCGTCGACGCCCTTTCCTGGCCGCTTTGGAAACGACTCGAAGGGGAGTTGGAAAAACGGCTTCCTCCCCAAGTGAGAGTGGTCGAGACGAGGATGGCCTATGCCCGCGTGCCTTCCGACACGCTGGAACAGGTGAAGCATTGGCTGGCGGCGGGAGCGCCCGCAGCGGCCAGAAAACTTCAAAAAGGCTTCACCTTCGCCGCCGGGCCCGAGGAAGGACTCTACAAACTGGACTGGGTGGACGAGAAAATCCACAGCAGCCGGGAGAGCCCCTACTTTCTTTACACCGAAATCGCGCAACAACTCTGCCCGCAGTTGGTGGGGATGCTCTCGAAACTGCCCAGGAACACCCTCTTCGCGCTCTTTTCCGACCATGGATTCACCGAGAATGCCGCCTTCCAGTCCAAAGACAAATACCGTTTTCCGCGCTACCGCCACGGCGGCGCCACCCCCTTCGAAGTCGTGGTTCCTTTCGTGGTCTTCTTCTCGGGGTCCGGCCCCCAAGGACATTGAGCCGAAAAGCGATCAACGCGTTGGGCGGAGAGAGCATATGTCGAACGTGCTCTGACGCGGATGCTGTTTTTGCGGATCCTCGGCTTAGGTGTTAGAGTCGCGGTCAAGTTCATGAGAGACAACTTGACTTGCTGCAGGAAAGCGGGAGCGAGCCCCCAGCGCAAACCGAACAGGGAGAAGCGAGATGCGAGGACTGTTTTTGCTGATGGTGGCGGTTTTTCTTTTGGCTTGGACGCCGGGTGAGTCGTCCGACTTCAAAATCATCGTTCATCCCGACAACCCCACGTCAAGCTTGAGCGCCAAAGCCGTGTCCGATTATCTACTCAAGAAAAGAGGCCGCTGGACCAGGTGGAATCGGGAGATGGTGGAGCCCATAGACTTGGAAGCAGCCTCCCCCGTTCGCAAGGCGTTCACCCGCGCAGTACATGGACGTTCAGTTTCCTCAATCAAGAGCTATTGGCAGCGGCAGATCTTTTCCGGCCGGGGTGTGCCGCCGCCCCAAGCCGCGAGCGATGCCGAGGTGGTGCGGTTCGTAGCGGCTCGAAGCGGCGCCATCGGCTACGTTTCGTCTGGAACAGCTTTGAACGGCGTCAAAGAAATCACCATTGCGAATTGAGGACGATGAAATCTCAGCCTTGATTCAGTCGTCCCTGCGGGACTCCCGGTCGCGCCGTTGACATCGAATCGACCCGGGAATGAAGAGACCGTTTCCAAAAACGCCGTCAAGTGCCCGGGACTTCCCTTCTTTGGAGTGCGGGGGCTTGATCCCGCTTTTCCTCAATCTCGTCGTTCCCTTGTTGACGGTGTTCTGCAGATGACAAAGCGGCGGCAAGCCGCCGCACTCCAAAGGTCGACAAGCGTCGTCTGGAGTTTGAGGAAGTCTCAGAGGTCCTGGGCTATTTTCAGCCCGCTCCTAGCGTTCCAGGTGCTGCCAGCCTTCCAGAGTCCGGCCCACCAGATCCTCCAGTTCCTCCAACACACGTTGATAGAAGCGCTCGGCTTTGCCGGGATCGAAATCGGGATAACCCTCGCCCGCCTTGTAGAGGATGATCGAGTGGGGAAACGGATAGAGCGTCGCCCCCGGTTGGCGCGCCGCGGCCAGCTCGGGGCGGTAATAGTCTTGGTGCACATACTCGGGATTGGTCGCCAACACCGCCGCGTTCTCGTTGACCCCCGCATGGCCTCCCTCCATGTCGTAGATTTCGCGGGTGATGTGCGCAGTGCGCGTCCACCAATTGAAGACCAGCGTATAGACACCCTTTTTCTCCGCTACTTCAGCACACACCTCTTCCAATATTGGAAAATTCGGACCGTGGCCATTGACCACGATCAGCTTCTTGAACCCGGTGCGCGCCAAACCCAGCATCACTTCGCGCACATATGCACGAAACACTTCCGGGTCGATTCGAAAGGTGCCGGGGAAGGCGGAGAGTGAAGTCGTGACGCCGTAGTCTATGGTCGGCGCAACCAGGGCGTTGACGCGCGGTGCAAGGTCGCGGGCGATGGCTTCGGGAACGGTATTGTCCGCGCCGTTGTTGGCCACACCGTGTGCCTCCAGCGTACCCACGGGCAGCAGCACCGTGTCGATCGCCGAGGGCACCCAGCGCTCGAAATCCATCCAGTTGATGGCGTTCATGAGGCGAGTGGGGGGCCCGTCCTGCGCGATCAAAGGCGCCGAAATGCAGAAGATGGCCAGGGCCGCTTTGCAAAGACGATTGACTTTCATAGAGTAGATCATAGGGCCGAGCAGACGACATTCAAACCCCCGGCCGTAAACACGGGACAAGATGTGAACGCAAACGAAAAGAAGCTCCTCAAGCGCGCCGTAGGAAAAGCGGCGGCGGCACGGGTCGAGTCGGGGATGATCCTCGGATTGGGAACGGGCACGACCGCCGAGCAAGCCATTCTGGCATTGGCAGGCAGGTTGGAACGCGGCGAGATCGACCGTATCCGAGGGGTGCCGACCTCCTATCAGGCGGCCTTTCTGGCCCGGGACGCCGGGATCCCTCTAGTGGCATCCGAAGAGATCGACCGGATCGACCTGGCAATCGACGGCGCCGACGAAGTCGATTCGACGCTGAATCTCATCAAAGGGGGAGGCGGAGCTCATACCAGGGAAAAACTGGTCGCCTCCCTGGCCGAAACTTTCCTGGTGATCGTCGACGAAGAGAAGATGGTGGAGCGCCTGGGTGCGGGAGCACCGGTTCCCGTGGAAGTGCTCCCCTTGGCCTATTCCTCCGTACTTCGCGTCCTGCGCGGCATGGGGGCGGAGGCGACCTTGCGCCAAGCGTCCCGTAAATCGGGTCCCGTGGTCACCGACTTGGGAAACCTCCTGATCGACGCGAAGTTCGAGGACATCCCCGACGCTGCGGACTTGGAGCGCGAGCTGAACAACATCCCGGGCGTCGTCGACAACGGCATCTTTGCGGGAATGGCCGATCTGGTTCTGGTCGGTGCCTGGGCGGAAGGCGAGCCTCGCATTCGCGAGCTAAAACGCTCGCTATAAATAGTGAGCGACCTCATACGCCGAGAGGTCTCGTAATCGTATTCGTAATCGTATTCGTAATCGGCCCGCTTTCCGAATCGGCCCGCTTTCCGAGATCAATCAGAGCCATCTCGCCAAAGAGTTTCGACAACGATACCGATTACGACGTCTCAAAACTCAAAACTTGACCAGTTTGCGACCGTCCTGCCGACCCAGTCGGGTTAGAGCGACGTCTCCCCGTTTCCCCGGCAACCGGCTCATAACGCCCCACCCATGCAGGTCTGAGAGGTTACGATCCCCGTCACCCGCGGGTGGGTTGAGTCGGCGCGCTACGCATTGATGGCATCGATGAGCTGGCGCAGGCGGCCGAAATGCTTCTGGTCGAAAGCGAACACCAGGCGCGGCAGGTCGATCGTTTCCTGTTCGTCCGTCTCTTCCGAAAAGGGTTTGCACGGTCGGATCGACCCGTTGACGACGATGTCGGCGAAATCCCGGTTCAAACTCGCCAGCCGCTTTTCGCTGAGCGGCTCCTTGAGGCGGAGCACCAGCTTTTCCTTTCGGTTGACGTAACGGCAAGAGTGATAGCGCCGATAGAATCGACAAATCTCCTCGCAGGCCCGGGCCGGACTGCAGGTGATCTTGAAGAGTGAAATATCGTCGGGTGAAATCAGGCCCCTTCTCCGCAGGTTCCTCAAGATGAAGCGCCGCCAGCTTTTCCAATAGGTGCCCTCGGGATGATCGAGAAGGACCATCGGTTTGGGATCGTCCTTTCCGGTTTGGATCAGGGTGAGGGCCTCGAAGCCCTCGTCGAGCGTCCCGAAACCTCCCGGCAGCAGGACGATCGCCTCCGATTCCTTGACGAAGAAAAGCTTGCGGGTGAAGAAGTAATTGAAGTTGATCAGCTTCGAATCGCCCTGGATGGCCGCATTCGCCTCCTGCTCGAAAGGCAGGATGATGTTGAGTCCGAAGCTCATCTCCCGTCCGGCGCCCTGGTTGCCGGCGGCCATGATGCCGCCTCCGGCCCCGGTGATGACCATGTATCCCCTTTGACTGATCAAACGGGCGAATTCGGTGGCTGCCAGATAATCCGGATGCTCGGGATCGCTTCTCGCCGAGCCGAAAATCGAAACTTTGGGCACGTCGCTGTAGCGGTCGAACACCCGGAAGGCATGGCGCATTTCCTTGATCGAGGTTCGCAGGATCTTCAGGTCGCCGCGCCTGGCGTTCTGCTCGCTCAGTTTGGCGGCCGTGACGATGACCTCGCGGATCAAATCGAGATTGTCATAGGGCTTCAGGCCGTCTACGAGTTGATCGATCAACTGCGAGAGCCGGGGATCCTTGACGTCGAAGGCGGGGCGCGCTGGCTCGAGTTCGGGCTTGAGTCTGGTCATTGGCGCAAGAAGTATACAGGCTTCGCGATCGCGATCCCCATTCCGATTCCGACGACCAGGTTTCTTCGCTGCCTGCGATCCCGCTTTCGCGAATCCGATTCCAAGCGGCCAGCGCGACTCTGAGCCGCGGACGGAATGGTTGCGCTCGGATCGGATTTCGCTTCTCGGATCGTGTCTCGGGATCGGTATAATGAATCCCATGCCCGCGAATCTGACGCCCCAGTATCACGAGGCCGAAGATCGATTCAAGCTGGCCACCACCCCAGCCGACAAGGTCGCCGCGCTCCAGGAGATGTTGCGACTCATCCCCAAGCACAAGGGAACCGAGAAGATGCAAGCCGACCTCAAGAAGCGGCTGGCGAAGCTGAAGAAGCAGTCTCAATCTCGGGGAGGAAAGGTCGCCCACCGCCCGTTCCATCACGTGGAACGCGAAGGCATCGGCCAGGTCGTCGTTTGCGGACCTCCCAACAGCGGCAAGTCGGCCCTTGTCGACAAGCTGACCCACGCCCAGCCGGAAGTGGCGGACTTTCCCTTCACCACGCGCGCTCCTCTGCCCGCCATGCTTCATTTCGAGGACGTCCAGATCCAACTGGTCGACACTCCCCCGCTGGCGCCGGAAGTTCTCGAGTCCTGGCAGCTGGCCCAGATTGCCCAGTCCGACATCGCTTTGCTCGTTTTCGACGTCAACGACCCGCAGCTTCTCGATCAGACCGAGTTCGCCCTCGCGGAACTGGCCGACAGGAAGATCCGGCTCGACGGGTCCAGCCTGCGACCCAAGACCCTGGTGCTGGGCAACAAGATCGATGTGGCGGGCGGCATGGACAATTTCGAGGCCTGGAAGGAACTTTACGGCGAGCGACTGGCGGCGGTCCCCTTCACCACGTCGCAGAAGGAGTATCTGACTCGATTGAGCCGGCGGCTTTTCGACATGCTCGAAGTCGTCCGCGTCTACACAAAACGACCCAACAAGCCGCCGGAAAAGGACGCAGCGCCCTTCGTGCTGCGTCATGGGAGCACGGTTCTCGACGCGGCGGCGGCCGTGCATCACGACTTCGCCGAGAGTTTCAAGTACGCCCGGATCTGGGGAAAGAACAAGTTCGACGGGCAAATGGTGGAACGCACTTACATCGTGGAAGACGGCGACCTGCTCGAGATCCATGCCTGACCCGGCGTGGGAGGTCCGGACCCAGCGGGCTGAAAAGATGAAACCGCCGGCTCCGGCCAGTCATCTACACGTTAGAATCAGGCTCTCTTGGCAGCAAGCTCGAGAGCGATGGAGCGATCAGCATCGGAGATGAAGCATTGAGAATCTGTTTGACCTTCGTGGTATCCGTCGTTTTTCTGCTCGGTTTCGTGGCGCCCGGCGTCTCGTCATCGTCCCCCAAGCTTGAAGACGGCCAGGATGCCGAAATCCTCAAACTCGGCGAGAAAATCTACAATCTTCATTGCCGTTCCTGCCACATGCCTTACGGCAACTCGCGGATCAAAAGGCTGCGACTCTCCGATGATGAATGGAAATATGGCTCCAAACTCGAGGAGATCGAGGAGCTGATCGCCGAAGGAATCGAAGCCACCCAGATGCAACCCTTCAAAACCAAGCTCGACGCCAAGGAGATCAACGCTGTTTCGGTCTACGTCCTGAGCTTGAGCAAAAAGAACGGAAGACAGGCATCCCTGCCTGTCTCGAAGCAAAAGAACG
>JBFGHF010000186.1:0-7361 GCA_041578355.1 Acidobacteriota bacterium | reverse complement strand
GTTGGTCGTCGTAGAGATGGTTGGGTTCTGACCCGTTTTGATGTCAACTGGCGATGCGTGGACCGCGACTTCGGCTCTTCGCCCCTGGGAAGTCTTTCGGCGCCCTGACGGCCGCTAAAGGACCGGACTGTCTCTTTTAGGCTTGACTAAGGGGTCGCTCTTAGAGATGGGGCTTGGGGCCTGGGGCCTGGGGCTGGGACTGGCACTTAGATATTGAAAGTCCGCTCGTCGATCGGTACTCGAACATCGCCGCGCATCCGCTATCATGTTGACGTGTCGAAGAGAATTGCGGGCCTCACCAAGATTGTCCTTCTTCTCGGGGTTGGTTCGACGCTCATGACCGGGCAAAACGGCCATGCCGGGGAGTCTCCCGCTGCGACGGGGAGCTTGATCTTCCGTGACGTCACCTCCGAGGCCGGAATCGAATTTCGCCACCAGAGCGGTGGCACCGGCCTGATGCACGTCGCCGAGATCACGGGTTCGGGGGCGGCCCTTTTCGACTACGACAACGACGGCGACATGGACCTCTATCTGGTCCAAGGCGGCGGTCTCCCCGGTGCTCCCGACCGGTTGCGCTTGCTCGATCAGCTTTACCGCAACAACTTGGAAGACGGAAAGCTGTCTTTCACCAATGTGACAGCGACGAGCGGCATCGAGGGTGACGGCTACGGCATCGGAGTGGCCGCGGGCGATTTCGACAACGACGGCTGGACCGATCTCTACGTCGCCAACCTGGGGCCCAACCAGCTGCTGCGAAACAACGGCAACGGGCCTTTCAGCGACGTCACTGAAAAGAGCGGCACGGGGGACGGCTCTTTCGGCTCGAGCGTTGCGTTTTTCGACTACGACCGCGACGGCTGGCTCGACCTCTTCGTGGCCAATTACGTGGTCTATTCCTACGAGAACAGCCCCAGGTGCTATGCGCCCAGCAGCCGACGCGACTATTGCGGACCCAAGTCCTATGCGGCGGCTCCCGATCGCCTTTACAGAAACCGTGGAAACGGGACCTTCGAGGACGTCACTCACGAGGCCGGCCTGGACCGGGAATACGGGCCCGGCCTGGGAGTCGTCGCGGCGGATCTCGACCTTGACGGCTGGCTCGATCTGTACGTTGCCAACGACGGGGAAGCCAACCAGTTGTGGATGAATCAGAAGAACGGCACCTTCGTCAACGCGGCGCTGCTTGCTGGAGTCGCACTCAACCGGATGGGAGCGGCGGAGGCCGGGATGGGGGTGGACGCCGCGGACTTCGATCGCGACGGGGATGAAGACTTCTTTATCGCCCATTTGACGGGCGAGACCAACACTTTGTACGTCAATTCCGGTGATGGACTGTTCGAGGACCGCAGCCTCGAGAGCAGATTGGGGACGCCTAGCTTTCCCTACACCGGTTTTGGAGCCGGCTGGATCGATTACGACAACGACGGATGGCTCGACATCGTGGTGCTCAACGGCGCCGTGCGGATCGTGGAAGAGAATGTGCGTCGAGGGCTCGAGAACTCGATGGTGCAACCCAATCAACTCTTTCGCAATCAGGGCAATGGCTTGTTCGAAGAGATCACCGGGGCCCCCGTGCGAGACCTGGCGGTGCCGGAAGTGAGCCGCGGGGCGGCCTTCGGCGACGTCGACCAGGACGGGGACATCGATTTGGTTGTCATGAACAACGACGGTCCAGCCCGTTTACTGATCAACGAGAGCGCTGCGGGCAACACCTGGCTGGGACTCCGCCTGGTCGAAAAGCACGGCCGGGACGCACTGGGCGCACTGGTCGACCTGGAAGTCGAGGGCGAGCCGCGATTGATGCGGCGCGCACGGGCGGACGGCAGTTTCTGCTCGGCCCGAGACCCGCGCGTCATCCTGGGACTCGGCTCGGGGAAAAAGGTCCGCTCGCTGCGCGTGGACTGGCCGGACGGCACTTCCGAGTTCTGGCCGTCGTTGCCGCTCAACCGCTATCACGAGATCCGTCAGGGCGCCGCTCCGCAAGGCCAACCATGAAGCAAGCAAAATCAACCTTCGCAATGCTGATCCTGCTGTCTTTCTTGGCCTCCATCTCCATGGCGGCGCCGCAGGAACCGGCAGCCGAGTCTCCCCAGCTCGAACCGATTCCCAATCCGGATTTGACGGGACTCGAACCAGCGGTGAGAGAGCAGATCGAAGCGGCTCAGGAGGTTTTTCCACAACTCCTGGAATCCTCGGCGCAGCAGGACAAAGCAGAATCGTACGGCACGCTGGGACAGCTCTATCACAGCTATCAAATGATCGATGCCGCCCGGGTCTGTTACGGCAACGCGCAGAAGCTCAACCCGCGCGATTTTCGCTGGCCCTATTATCAAGCCCGAATATTGCATGACGCCGGCTACTTTTCCAGAGCCAAAGAACTCTACTCGCAGGCCTTGAGCATCCAGCCTTTGAACATCCCGGCAATGGTCCATCTGGCGAAGACTGTCTTCGAGGAAGGCGACCTCGATGGATCTCGGGCGACCTTCGAAAAGGTTTTGGAATTGCAGCCGGATACGGGGGCGGCGACCTTCGGAATGGCGCAGATCGCCCTGTCGGTCCAGAACTATCAGGCGGCGGCGCATTTCTTGGAGCGCACCTTGGAGCTCGTCCCGGACGCCTCGGCGGTCCACTATCCCTTGGCTCTCGCTTACCAACAACTGGGACGCCAGGAAGAGGCGAAGAAGCACTTGGCGCTGCGAGGTCCCGTTGGGGTTGGCGTTCTCGACCCCCTGATGGATCAGTTGCGCCAGTTCCAGAAGGGTGAAATCGTTCATCTGTTGCGCGGGCGGCGTGCTTTACAGGCGGGGGATTTAGAGGCGGCTCTGTCCAGTTTCACCCAGGCCGTCGAAGCCTCGCCCCAGAGCGTTCGGGCCCGCAACAACCTGGCCTCCGCTTTGGCCGCCCTGAAGAGATACGAAGAAGCCATCCGCCAATACGAACTGGTTCTGCAGGTGGCGCCCGAAGACATGACGGCGCTCTTCAACCTGGGTTCGCTCACCCTTCATCAGGAACGCTTCAACGAGGCTGCCGGATATCTGGAGAAAGTGGTGAGGGCGTCCCCCCGGGACAGTGAAGCCTTCGCCCTGCTGGGCCGCGCCTTGCGGGGCGTGGGACGAACCGATCAGGCGATGATCGCGTTCAACCGCACCCTCTCGCTGGATCCGGCCAACGAATCAGCCCGGCTCAACAAGGCGGATTTGTTGGCCAGTCTGGGCCGCTACGGAGAACTGAGGACCTTTCTCGAACGGGCCTATAGCCAGTTTCCCCGAGACGGCCTGACGGCCCATGCCTTGGCCAGGGTTCTGGCGTCCTGCCCGGATGCAGGCCTGCGCGACGGGGAAAAGGCGCTGCAACTGGCGTTGTCGGTATTCGAGGCTCGTCAAACCCATTTCCATGCCATGACGGTGGCCGAGGCGCACGCCGAGACGGGCAACTGCCAAGACGCTGCCCAATGGCAAAGCGCGGTGGTCAAAGCCCTCGAAGAGGGTGGCGACCCCTCCTCGATCGAGGAGGCGAGGGCAACCTTGACACGCTATCAGAGCGGTCCACCCTGCCGCCCTCCCGCCCAGGACATTGAGGCGCCTTCCGTCCCCTGAGGCCTTCCAAGTGCCGTGTTGCTTCGGCAAATGCCGGCGCCGGAGCCCGAAACGGAACTCCAGGCACTGCTCGTCTCTGGCTCAGTGCAATGTGTCGTGGGTTCTGAACCGCTCAAGACTTAGGATCCGCTGCACTCTTCGAGTCGGTCTTTCAAGGCTCGACCGAACCGGTGCCCCGCCGCAGCGCGATCACGCGGTTGATCCCTACATCCGCCCAGGACTCGGAGGGACCGTCGAGCCACTCGACGATGATGCGGATCGGTCGGCGGTCGGACAACCCGAAGTGGACCGTCGCATCGCCGGCGCTCAGGTAACTTCCATCTCTGGCGGCCCGGCGCCAGACCTTTCGCCCGTCTGCAAGAACGACTCCCACGCGCACTCCGTCGATGGGACCGCCGCCGGCGCTCTGCACCCGAACCTGGAGCCAGTCTCCTGCAGGGTCGGTTTGGTTGAGCAGAAGTCGTGCCGGCCCGTTGTTGTTGGAGAGCAAGACGTCCACGTCCCCGTCGAGGTCCACGTCACCCGAGGCGGTGCCGCGGGTGACCTCGGACAAGGCCAGGGCCTCTCCGGCCCGATCGCTCCGGTCCTGAAACCTGCCCCCTTGATTGACCAGCAGTTGGTTGCGCTGGTGATACGGATAAGGTTGACCGAGCAGAGCCTCGACCATGGTCACGGCTCCATTGCTCACGAAGAGGTCGAGGTCGCCGTCGTTCTCGACGTCCAACCAGGAAGTCCCGAATCCTGTGAGCGGCAAGCTGTGGGTGGCGAGTCCCCGCTCCAATGTTGCATCGAGGAAGGTGCCCGAGCCGTCATTGACGTAGAGCGTGTTGGTCTCACCGGTCAGATGGGTCAGGAAGAGATCGGCGTCTCCGTCCCCGTCGAAATCCTCGACGGCGATGCCCATACCGGCTTCGGCCTCACCCCGGCTGTTGTAGGCAGACCCTGAAAAGAGTCCCGTATCCTGAAAAGTCCCGTTTTTCTGGTTGATCCAGAGCTGGTTGGGCATGCCGTCGTTGGCGACGTAGAGATCGGGCCAGCCATCGGAATTCAGGTCGGCGGCGACCACCCCGAGGCCGGCCCCCGTCACCTCCGTGATTCCGGACTCGACACTGACGTCGGAAAAGCGTCCGCGTCCGTCGTTGCGCAAAAGCCGGTCCGTGATGGGACGATAAACCGAAGGGCTGCAATAATCTCGAAGTCCCGAAGTGTGAAAGCAATCCCTTCCGCCAGCTGTGAAATCGACGTATCCGGTGTGAAAGAGATCGGGGTCGCCGTCGAGGTCGTAGTCCAGAAATGCGGCGCTGGCATTCCAGCGGGGATCCTCGGGGAGGGCCTGGCCGGAAATGTCGGAGAAAGTGCCGTCTCCCTCATTGCGCAACAGCACGTTGGGACCGACGTTGGTGAGGTAGAGGTCGAGGTCGCCGTCGTTGTCGATGTCGGCTACGGCAACGCCCATCCCGTAGCCCCCATCGCCCGTTCTCGACTGGGCGGTGACATCGACAAATCGGAGTTCGCCGCTTTCGACGAGTTGATTCCGGAACAATCTGTTGACCGTGGATGGGGATTCTCCGGCCACCAGGTCGGAGCCCTGCACCAAGTAGGCGTCCAAGTCGCCGTCGTTATCGTAGTCGAACAGCGCCGCCCCCGAGCCCATGATCTCCGGCAGCAGATAGCGACGTTCACCGGGCAGGTGGACAAAGTCGATCCCCACCTCCCGGCCCACCTCGGTGAAGAGAACAGCGGACGCAGGCGGATCGTCACCTGCTGGGTTTTCGGCCGGGGGCTGGACGCAGGCCGCGAAGAGCGCCGCACAGAACAGGGACAGTGTCGGGCAAAGGCCAGCCCTGAGGAGAGACTCGGTCACCATCATTTCTGCCGTCGTCCACCTCCCAGGCTTTGCTCGATGGTTTCCGCCAATTCGTTCTGGCCCATGCGCCGAGCCAAGCCCAGGGCCCGGGTCGCAGTCTCGCGGGCGCGTTTCTGGTCCCCCATTCCCGATTGTGCATTGGCCAGCAGGTAGAGCATGGCGGGGGTCATTCGGTCGGACGGGTCGGGCGGCGGATCGGTGAGGACCCGGGCTGCCTCGGAAAAGCTTTTTCTGAGAAACAAGATTCGAGCCAGATGATATCTGGCCTGGATTCTCAGCTCAGGCTCGGCGGAGGTCTCGGCCAACCGCACAGCCTCGCGGGAACTGGCCAGCGCCCTTTCCCAATCCCCGACCTGTGAATAGGCGTTTGCCAGCAGGTCCATCTCGCGGGCGTTGGGAGCGCTCTGCGGGTCGCGATCCCGGAGGATGTCGATGGCGTCCTGGTAGCGCTTTTGCACGAAGAGAACCTCGGCCAGGTTGAAACGCGCCCGTTGATGGGAAGGATCGATCGCCAAGGCCCGACGATAATGGTCTTCGGCTTCGGTCGGCTTTGCCAAGATTCTCAAGGCGACTCCCAGGTCGTGATGGGCCTCGGCCAACTGAGGATTCAACTCCAAGGCCCTGCGGTAAGCGGACGCTGCTTCTGCGGAGCGCTGGCGAAGGCTCAGGGAGGAGCCGTAGAGGTGATGGATCTCGGCGACAGCGGTTCCAGCCTCGATTTGCGACCGAGCGATCTGATCGACCTCTTCGAACCGTCCTTGCTCGATGAGAAGACCCAACAGATTGACCACCGCCTGAGCCTGATCGGGCTCGGCTCGAATCGACTCCCGATAGGCCGCGATCGCTTGATCGATCTGCCCCTGCTTCTCGAGTTGGAGGGCGAGGCGGAAGTGACGCATGGCCCCTTTGCGCAGTGCTTCCACTTCATCGATCCGCGGATCCGGAAAAGCCGGCTCCGCTCCCCGGTGACGCTCGAACAGGTTCATCTGCTCCTCGAATCGAGCCGCTTCGCCTTGCTCCCGATATCGGATGGCCAAGCCGTAGTGGGCAGCGCCGTAATCCGGCGCCAGCTCGATCGCACGTCGGTAGGACTCGCTCGCCTCCTCAGCCCGGCCCGCGGCCGTCAAAGCCTCGGCCAGACCGAAGTGCACCCGGGCAACATTGGAATGGCTCTTCGAAAGCTCCCGGAAATGGCGCTCCGATTCGCTCGTCCGGCCCAGCGCAGCCAGAGCCTCGGCCATCCGTAGGCGGGCGGCCAGGTCGCCGGGTTCTCGCTGCAGGGCGTCCTGAAAGCTGGAGGCGGCATCTTCGAGGTCGCCCGATTCGGCGGCCGCGACTGCGTAGTAGTAGGACCAGCGGGCGTCGCGTGGGTCGAGATTGCGGGCGCGTTCATAGAAGAGGAGGGCGGTGTCCCAAAGCGCGTAGGCATGGAGCACCATTCCCATCCGTCCGTTCGCGGAGGGGCTGCCGGGATCGGATTCGACTCGGCTGTAGGCCGCTTGGATCTGCCGTTGAATTTCGGCGTCGAAGCCTGCCAGGATCGTGTGTGACGGCAGGGAGGGCAGGGAATTGGTGACCGACTCGCCCGCCCCGCCACAACAGAAACCGATCAAACACCAAGCCAGCAGGGCGACCCACCCCGTCCGGCGCTGCGACCGCGGCGGAAGCGTCCAGTCAGAGCCCGTCCAGCTAAAGGAAATACTCATTTCTCAGCGTTCCCCACCCTCGGGATGGAATACCGGTATGGGTTTTTCCGAGAGCGAGAGCGAGAGTGAGAGCCAGAGCGAGCGGACCATTGCGTGGGTAAGCCTATCCGACGGGCATCGCGTTCTCGCTCGCGCTCTCGGTCTCGCTCCTCGCTCTCGAAAGCCAGACTCAGTTATACGATGTTGGCGGCG
>JBFGHF010000185.1:0-7383 GCA_041578355.1 Acidobacteriota bacterium | reverse complement strand
GCCATGGCAGGCCGCACAGTGCACAGTGTAAAGATACTTGCCGGCGGAAAAGGCGAGGCGGTTCTGCTCTGTCCCCACATCGACAAGCGTCAAGATCCAGGGCATCTCGTTGGAATTGACGTAGAGTATGCCGCGGTCGGGATCGTGGGCGGCGCCGCCCCATTCGCCCCCGCCGTCGAACCCCGGAAAGATCAACGTCCCCTGCAGGCTGGGCGGGACGAACTGGCCGCCCGAGCGGATCTGGCGAAATCGGGTGAGCAGGGCGTCTTTGACGGAGGAAAGCGAATTGATGTCCTCCTCGCTCATCGACTGGCGAGCAAAGGGAGGCGGGCGCAACGGAAAGGGCTGGGTCGGGTACGCTTTCTCACCCGGCAGGTCGGAGGAAGGGACGGGCTGTTCCTCAATCGGAAAAAGCGGCTCGCCGGTCTCTCGGTTGAATACAAAAACGTGGCCCGATTTGGTGATCTGGGCGACGGCGTCCACCGCCGTGCCATTGCGCTCCACGGTGAGCAGGTTGGGAGCGGCCGGAAGGTCACGGTCCCACAGATCGTGGTGAACGAATTGAAAGTGCCAGACCAGTTCCCCGGTGGAGGCCCGCAAGGCCACCAGGCTGTTGGCATAGAGGTTGGCGCCCTCGCGGTTGCCTCCGTAGAAGTCGGCGGCCGCCGAACCGGTGGGGGCGAACACCAGTCCCCGCTCCTCGTCCAGGGCCAGGCCCGTCCAGGCGTTGGCGCCGCCGATCCGGGTCCAGGCGTCCTCGGGCCAGGTCTCGTATCCCGGTTCGCCGGGGTGCGGGATGGTGTGGAAGATCCACTTCCGCTCGCCGCTTCGCACGTTGTAGGCGCGGATGTGACCGGGCGCGGTCTCCGGGCCTTCCGAGAGCGTCGTGCCTTGAATCAAAAGATCCTTGTAAATGATCCCGGGGGTGCGGGCGTTGACGAAAAGATCGCCGACCTCGCGGTCCAGTCCGTGGTGGAGATCGACCGACCCTCCATTGCCGAAGTCCTCGATGGTCTCGCCGGTTTCGGCATCGAGTGCATACAAGTAGTCTCCTGCCGTGTAGAGAATGCGGCTCTCCGCAGCGTCCGACCAGTAAGAGACGCCCCGGTTGACCCCGCTGCCGCTGCGCGTGCCGTCGGCAAAGGGATCGAACATCCAAATCAGCTTCCCCGTGTCGGCCTCGAGGGCGAAAGCCTTGAGGCGGGGAGTCGTGCCGTAGAGCACTCCGTCGATGATCAGTGGATTGCACTGGATCTGGGTGCGGGGAGACTCGCCCAGGTCCCCGGTGTGAAAGACCCAGGCAGTTTCGAGCTGTCCCACGTTGTGGCGATTGATTCGATCGAGCCGGGAGAACTGGCTGTTGGCGGCATCGCCTCCGAAACGCGGCCAGTCGACGTCCCACGAGGGCGAGCAGGAGCAGAGAACGATCAGTCCGCAACACAGCAACGGCCCATTCCACGCCTTCCGACCTCGCCACATAGCTTGCTTCTCCAGACCCCCGGGTTCCGATCGAGTTCATCCTAGGGAAGCCGGTCGAAAAAGACAAAGGATGAGTTGTGGCCCGCTCGCTCTGTTCTATACTTGCAGCGAAATGGTCGACGAACCGGCCCTCGCGGCCGCGCCGCGCTTCCGACCCCTGATCGCGTTGGCTCTCGTCTCTTCCCTTCTCAGCGCGGCCCTGGCGTTGTTCCTTTTGGTCAGACTGGACCTGTCGTCGTTCAACGCTCTTCAAATCTGGGTGCATGTTCACGCCGGACCGCTGCTCTGGCTCCCCTTTCCGGCCGGCTTCGAATGGTACGATTTCGCGGTCTCGCTAGCGGTCTCGCTCACACTGATGGGCATTCACCTCTTGCGGCCCCGAGGATGGACCAAGATCCTGGGCGGACTGGGGGTTGCGCTCTGGTTTCTGACGGGTTGGACTGTCCAGATTCAGGGGTACTGAACCTTTCGACCGGCTGCACTTGGGCGCTTCGAGCTCTCGGTGAAGTGGAACCGATATCCGATTCCATTCGACAGCTCGACTCAGGGATTTTTTTCTGCCGATTTCACCAACCGGGGGGCGGCTCCGCGAGCCAGCGCGTAGGCGGTGATGGCCGGACCGTCGATGCGAAAGGCCCGGGCCAGGGATTCGCTGAGCACAATCGGCTGATTGCTGTCGGGAAGCGGCAGCAGATGATCGATCTGTCCGTCGGACAGACCGATGCCGATCAGACCGGGGGAACGGCTGCCCGGGAGGCGTACGAAATAGTACTGGTGAGAGCCGTCGAGCTGGGCGAAGCGCTGTCCCCGCAAGACTTCTCGGCCCGACGACCAGAGACCGGCACCCGCTTTCGAACCCCAACGGGCCAGATGATCCCGGTAGTTGATCACGCGGTTCAGTTCCCAGGGAAGGGCGGGCAACAAACCGCGGTTGAGGGCCAGAACGAAAGAGCTGGCTGAGAGGACGGCGCCCGAAACAGCCATCAAAGCGCCCCCCACACGCCGCCAACCTCCGTCTCGGACGGGTTCGATTTCAATCGCCCACTCCCTTGTTCCGTCGGTGAACCGAAAGCCGGCGGCATCTTCCTCGCCCACCAGCACGACTTGTCCGCGCTCGTTGAGACCGGAAAAAAGAGGTGCTGAATCGAAGCCGTGCGGACTGCGGTAGATCTTGCGGCCGGTATGGCGATCGAGCGCCACCAGGTCCTCCCGGTCGGCCAGATAGGAGCGGTCACCGAAAACCAGCAGATTCGACACCGCACCCTTGGCCCCTTTCCAGCGCCAGATCAGTCGTCCGTTGCGGCGGTCGATCGCTGCCGCCCCGTAAGGTCCGCGGAACTCGGTTCCTCCGTCTCGGGGTTTTTGAAAAAGGCCTCCCAGCCGGAGGTAGATCTTTCTTGAATCGTCGAGGGCTTCGGCGACAGGTCCGACCTGCCGTGTCTTCCAAACCAGCTTTCCGTCTTCTTGACTGAAGGCCAGGAGACGATCGCCCGAGACCGCGTAGATCTTGTGGTCGTCGAGAAATGGGGCCGCCGCGGCGCCCAGAGCGGCGTGCCGAGTCAGCGGCAGTTCGGTTTTCCAAAGTTCGCTGCCGTCTTCGAGACTGAGGCAACGGAGCCCGTCGTAAGAGAGGAAGATCCGACCGGAGCGGATCTGCGGAGCATGAAAACCCGAGAGATCGAAGCGGCGCACTTCTCTTCGGTCCTCAAGGACGCTTTGCGGCCGTCCCGTCAACCGGACACGGGAAGGCAACGACACACGCCACAAGAGCCCGCCCGTCTCGAGTTCGAAAAGGTAGAGGCTGAGAACCCGTTTGGGCTTTCCTTTCTCTCCAGCGTGGGGCTCGCCGGCAGCGGTGACGAGGACGAAGTCTCCGGCGGGCGAGGTGACTGCACTGAGTGCCCTCTCGTGCATCGTGATCGATTCCCAACGAATCGCGCCGCTCGCCAAGTCCACCGCCAGAAGATTGGTTTCACGATCCGAGAATTGGCCGCCCCACCCTTCCTGGACGAGAATCAAGTCCGACTCGGGGATCCAGATCACGTCCTCCGGACCCACCGAGACATTGCGGAGCCGCCAGACGGGTCTTCCGGTCTCCAGATCGACGCGATAAAGGTGTCGCTCGGTGCCGGCCAGGAGGCGTTGCTGGTCGAGGATTCGGAGAAAACGCACCGGGTGACCCAGATGCCGCACCCAGAGCCGACCGGAACCCGCCGCCACGGCCTGAGCGGTGTAAAGAGTGAGAAGGAAGAGGATGACTTTGCCAAACATCGTTTCCACCCCCGGCGACAGCGGCGATTTCGCTACCGCTGATTCTAGCATCGAGGCCAGAGGCCCTGGTTGGGGTTCGATTCCGGCCAGGCCTGCTTCCAGAGACCTGTCTCAAAATCAACGACGACTCGCCGGCGACCTTTGGAATGCGCTGGCTTGGCGCGGCTTTCTCATCTGCAAATACCTATCAAACAAAAGATGACGAGATTCTTCGGAAAAGCGGAAGCAAGGAGCCTGTTGCCGAACTGAAGAAAGCGAGTTTGACAGGTACTGCAATCGTGAGCGTGTGTTGCCCGAATGGGACATGGAACGATCGAGCCTCGGAGAGGCGTCGGGATAAAGCCTGGGGCGCGAGCCCCAGGAAGATTCAGTTGGATCGCCAAGAGCCCCGAAGGGCCGATGCAACTTGTTGACAAATCGGAGCATCGGCCCTCCGGGGCCTGGATTCTCGGAAACGAACCCGGTTCACCTGGGGCTCGCGCCCCAGGCTCGACGCCTCCGCCCCTACGGGCCTTCAATAGGGAATCCGTGATTCGGGCAACACGCCCTCACCAACGCAGTACTGACAGCGGTATCAGCCTGCGAGTTGGGCAACAGGCTCCAAGCTTCCGCACTCCAAAGGGCTCTCTCAACCACGATTCTCGGGCCGCCCTCTATCAAGCCAGTTGGGCCCAGATGTCGCCGTACACCTCGTCGGAAACGGGACGCCACACCCTGGTTCCGTCTTCCTGTCGAAAGGTCCAATAAGTCTCCTGGTCGAAGGCGATCACGGCATGGATGAAATCACTGCCCGGCGAGGCGCCGTGCCAATGTTCCACTCCCGGCTCCAAATAGGCGACGTCCCCGGGTTCCATGATGGTCGCTTCCCTCTGTTTCTCCACGAGGCAACCCTTCCCGTAGACCCCGTACATGACCTGACGCCCGGCGTGGACATGCCAGTTGGTGTGCGATCCCGGCTCGAAGTGCAGCACGAAAACCCGCTCGTCGATTCCGACCAAGTCCGGAAAGCGCCTGAGCCAGACCTTTCCCTGAAATTTTTGCGTGTTGGTCTCGAGTTCACCCCGGTAGACTTGCATTCCGCCTCCTCAAAATGATCGTGCCGATTTTACACCCGAACAGGCGGCTGTTACCGTAGATTACAAAGCAGAACGGGTGTCGGCGTCGCGCTTCCAGTTTCTTCGGAGGACTGAGGGGAATGGTCGTTTGGACGGGCCGGGGCTGGGTCGGTTTTCTCTACATCCTGGGCTGCCTGATCGGTGGAATGTTCCTGACCGATTCGCTGCTTGGAGAGGGAACCTGGGAGAGCAACGTGTGGCCCAAGTTCGCCGCACTGCTGGTCTGTTCCGCTCTCTGCTGGGTCACCGGCCGTCCGCTCAATCGAGGTCTTCCGCCACGGGTTTTGGCAGTCCCCTCCAAGCTGGGCTCATGGGCGGATCCGTCCCTCGGCCACACCCTCGCCTTCGTTCGCCTGGAGTACGCGGGCCTGGTCGCGCTGCCCCTCTATCTCTTCATCGCGATCGAGGAAGCCGGCTGGTTGTGAGAGGCCTACCCCGATTCCCGGTTTTCGCCTCAATATGGACGACTCCTGGCGCGTCTCCAACGAGCCAGCGAGAGGATCGCAACCATGGATCTGTTGATCGCCACCGGTGCGATTCTGGCCGGGGCGACGTTGGCCACCCGAAATACAAAACACTTTGCGCGGTTCACGGAGCTTCGCTTGATCTCCTATTGATCCCTGTGCGGCAAGCGCCCGGGCCTACTGTCTGCGAATCACGGCGCCGGAGAGGGTATCGGTGAGGCGACCGGCCTCCACGGCGAGCTTGCCGTTGACCCAGACGTAATCGAATCCCGTGCTGAACTGATGCGGCTCCTCGAAGGTGGCGTGGTCCTGCGCCTGCTGCGGATCGAACAGCACCAGATCGGCGACGGCGCCCAAGCGGACCAAACCGCGGTCGCCGAGCCCGAAGACCTGGGCGGGCAGCGAGGTCATGCGGCGCACGGCCTCCTCGAGCGACATCACTCCCCGATCTCGAACGTAGTCCGCAAAGACCCGCGCATTGGTCCCGTAGGATCGGGGATGAGGTTTGCCGCGTCCCGGAACTCGGACGCCGCCGTCACTGGCGACAGCGGCGGCCGGAAAACGAAAGATGGTGTCGACGTCCGCTTGGCTCATGTAGTGGTAGATCATGCTGGCGCCACCCTCTTCCATTATCTCCAGGACGGTCTCGATCTCGTCGTCGAGAGTGGCTTGCCTTCCTCTGAGGCGATTGATTTCACTGATCGTCTTGCCCTCCAGCGTAGGGTCCCGAAAGCCCGCCACCGTGGCGAAGGAGTAATCGGCAAAGCCCTGTTCATCCAGAAGCTCGCGCATTCCGGCGATGATCCTCTGCCGCGTCTCCGGGTCGTGCAGCCGTTTCCGTACGCCCTCCGGCCCGTCGGCCAATGCCCAGTTGGGCAGGCAGACTCCCAGATTCGTGCTGGCTCGAGGATAGGGATAGGCATCGACTGTGATCTCCAGTCCCTCGTCGCGCAGCCGCTGGATGAGTTGCAGCGTCTCGCCGATCGTGCCCCAGCGTCTCTTGCCCTTGACCTTGAGGTGGGAGATCTGAACCGGCATTCGATTGCGCCGGCCCACTTCGGCGGCCTCCAGGATCGATTCGCCGAGCCGCGGGCCCTGGTTTCGGATGTGGCTGGCGTAGACGCCCCCGAAATCCGCAGCCACTTTGGCTAGGGTCACCACTTCCTCGGTTGTGGCATAGGTGCCGGGGACGTAAAGCAGGCCCGTCGAGAACCCCATGGCCCCGGCTTTCATCGCTTCCTCTACCAAGCCTTTCATGGCCTCCATCTCGGCCGGGGTGGGTTGCCTGTCGGCAGACCCCATCACGTCCCTCCGCACGGCATTGTGGCCCACGAGGGAGGACAGATTGATACCCAAACCACGGCCTTCCATTTGCGCGAACCAGGTCTTCAAGTCGACTCTGGATCCTCCGCAATTGCCCGTCACCAGGGTGGTCACTCCGTCGAGCAGGAAGTTGTCCGCCCTGGGATTCCTTTCGATTCCGCTTTCGACGTGGGTGTGCACGTCGATGAAGCCGGGTGCCAGAATCCGGTCCTCCGCATCAAGGGTGCGCACGGATCCTCTACCGGCCAGGCGGCCGATTTCGACGATGCGCCCCCCTCGTATTCCCAGATCCGCTCGAAACCAGGGGTTTCCGGCTCCATCGACGATCCGGCAATTCAGCACCAGGTAGTCGAACTGCTGGGCCGGCACGGGGCTGGTGAGCAGAAGTAGAAGGGTTGGCAAAAGCAATCGCATGATCAAAATATAGCCCGGCCGGCCGTCACGGACCACCGAGGTCGGCGCATCACGGCTTCGGCGAGAGGCGAATCACCTTTCGGGTATCGCCTCGGGATCATAGTCGGGATTCAACTCGCGCGGGACCGGAGCGTTGACGGTTTGCCGCCAGGCCTTCATCCGCTTGTACAGTTTTTCGACTTCTCGCGGCATCGCCTCCGCCAGGTCGTTCTGCTCGCCGATATCGGCTTCGAGGTCGTAGAGCTCGAGCCGTCCGCTTTCGAAGAATTCGATCAGCTTGTAGGCACCTTGGCGTACGGCTGCGGCCGGCGTCGTGC